>CANPVU010000010.1 GCA_947581765.1 uncultured Bacilli bacterium | reverse complement strand
TTTTTATTTCATTTAAAATTTTACCTTTTTCACTCTTATTTTTTGATTTTTTAATTTTTACTCTTTTTTACTGTATTTTTTTTAATTTATTCCGTTAATTTATTTATAAATTGTATAAAAATGGTATATTTTTTCATAATAAAAAGGGAGGAAAAATATGGATAAAGCTAAATATCAAGATTTGGTAAATAAATATTCACCAAAGGAAAATAGATTATATAATGCGTTAATTGCTTTTTTTGTAGGTGGAATAATGGGTATAATTGGACAATTTTTATTAGATTTATATTCTTATCTGCTTGATATACCAACTAAAGAAGCAAGTGTTTTTATGATTATTACATTAATATTTATAAGTTGTTTATGTACTAGTTTAGGATTTTTTGATAAATTTGTTGATTTTGCTAAATGTGGTTTGATAATACCAATTACTGGTTTTGCTCATTCAATGATGAGTGCTACCCTTGATTATAAAAAAGAAGGGATAGTAACAGGCATGGGTGCTAATATGTTTAAACTTGCAGGAACTGTAATAATGTGTGGAGTTGTTAGTGCTTATTTTTTTGGATTACTAAGATATTTTATAATGGGAGGTTAATATGACTTTTACTTATGATAATGTTTATTTAGAAGATGTAAGTACTGTAGCTGGTCCATATGAAGCAAATGGACCACTTGGTAGATATTTTGATAAAGTATGTAAAGATTTTTATTGTGGCACTAAAACATGGGAACAAGCAGAATGTAGAATGTTAATTGATAGTGTTGATTTATTATTATATAAAACTAATAAACTAAAAAATGATATAGATTTACATATATCAGGTGATTTATTAAATCAAATTGTGTCAACCAATTATGCAAGTGCTTCTCTTAAAATTCCATTAATAGGTATTTATTCGGCATGTTCGACTAGTGTTCTTGGAATGATAATAGGAAGTAATATGGTAGATAAAGAACAAATTACTAAGTGCTTAGTAAGTACATCTTCTCATAATAATGGTGCAGAGAAACAATTTAGACAACCAGTTGAATATGGTGGACCAAAGAAGAAAACATCTACATTTACAACAACGGGTGCTGCAAGTTTTTTATTTACTAATAAAAAGAGTATGATAAGAGTAGAAAGTGCTACTATAGGTACTGTAGTTGATTTAGGTGTAACTGATTCTAATAATATGGGTGCAGTTATGGCACCAAGTGCAGCAGCTACTATAAATCAACATTTAAAAAGTTTAAAAAGAGAAGTGGATTATTATGATTTAATATTAACAGGTGATCTTGGAATATACGGTAAAAAAATATTAAAGGAATATATGCAAGTTGAATATAATATTGATTTAAAAAATTATGACGATTCTGCTTGTATGATATATGATTTAGATAAACAAAAAGTTCATGCTGGAGGTAGTGGACCTGCATGCCTACCTTTAGTATTCAATAGTTTTATCTTTCCAAAAATGTTAAAAGGGGAAATATCAAGAGTACTTTTAGTAGCAACTGGAGCACTATTGTCTCCAACTATGGTAAATCAGAAATTGTCAATACCTAGTATAAGTCATGCTATTAGTTTGGAGGTAACAGATGATATACTTTAATGCTTTTCTTTTTGCAGGATTTGTCTGTTTATTAGGTCAAATAATATTAGATAATACCAAACTTACTCCCGGGCATATAACAAGTTCATTTGTTGTAATAGGTTCTTTTTTAGATATATTTGATATATATGATAAAATAGTATTATGGGCTGGTGGAGGAGCATTAGTTCCAATAACTAGTTTTGGTCATTTATTAATACATGGAGCAATGGATACCATAAATAATTTTGGAGTAATAGGTCTTTTTACTGGAATGTTTGATTTAACATCCGCAGGAATAGTATCTGCAATCATATTTTCTTTTGTATTTGGCTTAATTTTTAAAGCTAGAGACTAATTTTTTAGTCTTTTTTATTATCTAATTAATATATTTAAATAGGTGATAAAATGCTAAGGGATTATATTTATGATAATAAGTTTCAAATATGGATATTTGATAATAAAATTAATATTACTAATTACATAGATATAATATCTTTTAGTGAGGAATATCTGATAATTAAGTGTCCTAATTCTATACTTCATATAAAGGGAGAAAATCTTATAATTTCTAAATTACTTACTGAAGAATTGCTTATAAAAGGAAAAATATTAAATATTGAGTTTAGGTGATTTATGAAAAATAAATTTATAGATAGAATGTATAGTAGGATATTATTAGAAATTAATGGAAGAGCTCCTGATAGGTTTATAGTAAAATTAAATAAAAAAAAGATAAATATTTTTAATATAGAAAAAATTAGTAAAGATAAAGTAAGAATTATTATATATTATAAAGATTATGAAAAACTACTTAAACTAAATACAATATATGAAATAAAAATAATTAATTATTTTGGAATTGTAAAAAAGAAAAAACAATTTTTTAAATATTATCATGTGATTTTGGCTATTATATTTAGTATAATTTTAATATATCTTTTTAGTAGTATTATATTTAAAGTGGAAATAGTTACTACTGATGAAGATATGAAGAAAAAGCTTACAAGAACTCTTAAAAGATACGATATATCTGAATACCATTTTAAGAAAAATTATGATTATATCCAAAGTGTCAAAGAAAAAATATTAGAAGAATATCATGATAATATAGAATGGTTGGAGATAGAAAATGTTGGAACAAAATATGTAATAAAATATGAACCACGTATTATTAAAAATGAAAGTGATAATTCTAAGTTTAGACATATAGTTGCAAAAAAAAATGCTATCATAAAAAAAGTTTTTTCATCACAAGGACAAGTTGTAAAGGAAAAAAATTCTTATGTGAAAAAAGGAGAAATTATAGTTAGTGGATATATATATTCAAATGAAAAGTTAAAATCTACTGTAAAAGCTAGCGGAATGGTATATGGTGAGGTATGGTATATTACAAAAGTAGTGTATCCATTTAACTATTATGAACAAAGGAAAACAGGGAAAGAGAAAAATATTTTTAATGTAAAATTGTTTAATAATAATATAGAGTTATTTAATTTTAAACCATTTAATGATAAAATAGTAGATGACAAGATTTTAATTAGAAATAACTTATTGCCAATAATGTTAACTAAACAACATCAAGAAGAAGTTGAAATAAAGACAGGAATGGATGCAGTTGAAGGAACTAAAATTAATGCAATATCCCTTGCTTATGATAGAATAAAAGAGGGATTGAAAGATGATGAATACATTATTGATTATAAAGTTTTAGATAGTAAAATAATTGCAAAAGGTGTAGAAATGAAAATATTTTTCAGTGTGTGTGAAAATATCGGAACGTATGTTGAGATTAGTGAGATGAAAGAAGTGGAACAATGAGAGTAGCTATGTTAGAAATATTTAAGCAAATATGGCCAATGATTTTTATTTGTAGTGTTATATTAGTAATATTAAGAATAGCATTTTTAATAAAAAATCATCAAAAATTTGTTTTTTATAAAGAAGTTTTTATGTTTGTGTTTATAATATATATGATGTGCTTATTCCATGTTGTTACATTTCAAGATATAGATTCATTTGGAAATACAGGTTTTAATTTTATACCATTTAAAGAAATGCTAAGGTATAAAATAGGTAGTAGACTATTTTTTAAGAATGTAGTAGGAAATTTATTAATGTTCGTACCTTTTGGTTTTTTTACTTCTTATATTCTTAGAAAAATTAAACTTAGATGGGTATTTTTTATAACACTTATAGTTTCAGTTACAATAGAATTAACACAAGCTCAGATAGGTAGAGTATTTGATATTGATGATGTTATTTTAAATTTATTAGGTGGATGCATTGGATATTATATATTTTCATTTATTTATCGAATTAAACCAGAGTAAACAAGTCTTGTTTGCTTTTTTCTTATAAAAAAGATATAATTGTATTAGCGATTTAGAGGTTTTGTATGAATTATATTGAATTAGTAAAAAATGTTGATAGAGATATAAAAGAATTAGAAGAGGTAAATAGTTTTATAAATTTTGCAACAAATTATCTTAAACTGGATAATATAATGTTTAATGTAATTATTGTAGATAATGAAGAAATACATAGAATAAATAAAGAATATAGAAATATAGATAGACCTACAGATGTAATATCTTTTGCACTTGAAGATGATGATACATTTATTAAAATTGATAAAAGAGTATTAGGTGATATATATATATCAATAGATAAGGCAATAGAACAATCTAAGGAATATGGTCATTCACTTCTTAGAGAGTTATGTTTCTTAACAATACATGGAATACTACATTTACTTGGTTATGATCATATGAATAAAGAAGAAGAAAAAATAATGTTTGATTTGCAAGAAAGGATATTAAAGGAATATGGAGTCAAAAGAATCTAAATATTATGGTAAAAAAAACAAGTATGAGAGATTAAAAAAAGATTTTAGCTTATCAAGTTTTATGGGAGTAATGAAATACTCATTTCAAGGATATGTTCATTTTTACAAATATGAAAGAAGTGCTATATTACACTTGATTATTGCTGTAGTAATTATATTAGGTAGTTTATCATTAGATATGTCAGTTGTAGAATGGCTTTTTATGATATTTATTTTACTTACAATGCTTGCTATTGAATTAATTAATACATCAATAGAGGCTGTATGTGATTTAGTTTGTCCTGAGTATAATAGACTAGTTAAAATAGCTAAGGATACTGCAAGTGCAGCAACTTTTTCAATATCTATAGCACTAGTTATTGCAATTTTTATTATTTATGTGCCTAAAATAATTTCATTTTTGGGCTTGTAGGAGGTATTAATGAAAGAAAGATTAATAAATTTACATAATAATAGCTATAGTCCTTATTCTAAATTTAGAGTATCTGCTGTAGTAGAAATGAAAGATGGAAGATTATTTGATGGGGTAAATGTTGAAAATGCTTCATACGGATCTACTATATGTGCAGAAAGAAGTGCTATATTAAGTGCAGTATCTGCAGGATATAAAAGAGGCGATTTTAATAAATTGTATGTTATGTGCGATAATGAGAAAATAGGTATGCCTTGTTTTGCTTGCCGTGCAGTTATAAATGAATTTTTTGAAAAATCATGTGAAGTAATATGTATGAATCCAAATGGAGACGAACAAATACATACAGTTGAACAATTATGTCCATATCCATTTGATGAAGATGATTTGAAATAATTATAGTTTTATCTATAATTTTTATTTTATGATAATAATAGTGGGGTGAAATAATGAAAAGTGGATTTGTAGGAATAATAGGTAGACCAAATGTAGGTAAAAGTACACTAATAAATTCTATAGTTGGTAAGAAAGTTGCAATAACAACGTCTAAACCACAGACGACAAGAAATATAATACAAGGAATATATAATGATGATGATACTCAAATAGTATTTGTAGACACACCAGGTATACATAAGCCTAGTTCAAAGTTAGGTCAAACGTTAAATAAACAAGCATATTATAGTATAGAAGATACAGATATAATATTGTTTTTAATAGATGCATCAATTGAATTAGGAAAGGGTGATTTATTTGTAATTGAAAAACTAAAACAAGTAAATAAACCAGTTATACTTGTAATTAATAAAGTAGATAAAATAAGTAAGGAAGATATATTTAAGAAAATAACAGAGTATAAAGATTTATATTCGTTTAAAGATATTGTTCCATTATCTGCTTTAAAAAATGATAACGTAAAAGAATTAATTAAAGTTATTAAAAATTATTTAGTTGATGAAATAGAATACTATGGTAAAGAAACAATAACAAACAAATCAATGGATTTTCTTATTTCTGAAATGGTTAGAGAGAAAGTTATGGATTTAACTAAACAAGAAGTACCTCATTGTATAACATGTCAGACTAAATTGATAGAATATGGTAAAACAAGTAATAATATTTGTATAGATATCATTGTAGATAGAGAATCACTTAAAAAAATTATAATAGGTAAACAAGGACGAATGATTAAACAAATAGGAATTATGGCAAGGAAAGATATTGAAAAAATATTAAATAAAACAGTTTACTTAGAATTACATGTTAAAACTGTAAAAGATTGGCGAAATAAAGAAAAATACTTAAATGAATATGGATTTAACGATTTTCAAGAATAAAATTTAATTTAGATGAACATAATATAATAGGTGATGATATGAAAGAACTATTATGGGATTTATTTGTTCATACTGGAAAAATAGAGTATTATGTTAAATATAAAGATGAATTAAGAAAAAATAAAAGTTAACTGTAGAGAAGTTGATATAGATGCTAGAGAATGTAACTGGAATAGTAGTTAGTGAACATAATTATGGAGAAAAAAGTAAAATAATTAATTTGCTTACAAGAGAAAAGGGTATAATTGGATTAATGGTTAAAGGTGCCCGTTCACTTAAAAGTCCACTTAGAAGTGTTACAAGTAAGATTACATATGGTACATTTAATATAGTTTATAAAAAAGATAAGTTATCTAAGTTAAATGAAGTAAGTGTTATAGATAATTTTTCTAACATAAAAAAAGATATTATATTAATTAGTTATGCAAGCTATTTAGTAGATCTTGCTTATCAAGTTATGAAACATAAAAATGATAAACTTGTTTTTGATAATTTAATATTAAGCTTAAAAAAAATAAATAGTGGTTTGAATCCAAATGTAATTTCTAATATTTTAGAATTAAAGTATTTGGATAATTTAGGAGTACTTCCTGTTTTAGATAGTTGTGTTGAATGTGGAAATAAGGATAATATTGTAACATTATCTAGTTCAAGAGGTGGTTATTTGTGCAAAGATTGTGTATTAAATGAACCTATAATGTCTAATAAAGCTATTAAACTAATAAGAATGTATTATTATGTTGATATAAGTAAGATAGATAAAATCGATATAGCACCCGAAGTTATACACGAAATAAATGATTTTTTATCCGATTATTATGATCGCTATACTGGATTATATCTAAAAACAAAAAGTTTTTTAGTAAATTTAAAAAATATGTAGTTGACAATATTTTATTTTTATACTACAATTTAAGTATCAATGTGATGACGGGCTTGGCAACCTCGAGCAATATACTATGAGTGATTCTTCTAGAATAATTAGGGTGGAACCGCGGATTATAATTCGTCCCTATGTATTTTAGAAGTTTTTTTGTTTAATACCGTCATAAGAAGGGAAGAGATAATATGGAGTTAACTATGGAAAAATTAGTTAATGTATGTAAGCAATATGGATTTATATTTCAGGGAAGTGAAATATATGGTGGACTTGCTAATACATGGGATTATGGTCCACTAGGTAGTAGACTAAAAAATAATATAAAAGATGCTTGGCGAAAGAAATATATACAACAACGTCCAAATGCATATGAAGTTGATGCAGATATTCTAATGCATCCTAGAGTATGGGAAGCATCAGGACATGTTGCAAGCTTTTCAGATCCACTAATTGATTGCAAAAATTGTAAGGTAAGACATCGTGCTGATAATTTAATTGATGATTTTAATCCTGATGCACATGCTGATGGTATGACTGATGAAGAAATGGTTAGTTATATAAAGAAAAATAAAATACCTTGTCCTAATTGTGGTAAAAGTGATTATACAGACATAAGACAATTTAAGTTAATGTTTGAAACAAAAAGAGGAGTTACAGAAGATGGAAAAAATCTTGTATATTTAAGGCCTGAAAATGCACAGGGAGAATATGTAAACTTTTTAAATGTACAACGTACTATGAGAGCTAAATTACCATTTAGCATTGGACAAATAGGAAAAGCATTTAGAAATGAAATAACACCTGGAAATTTCACATTTAGAACTATTGAATTTGAACAAATGGAATATCAAACATTTTGTAAGGAAGGCCTTGATAGTGAGTTATATAATTACTTTAAAAAATACGCATATGATTTCTTTATAAAATTAGGCTTACCAAGCGAAAAATTAAGATATCATGACCATGAAAAATTAGCTCATTATGCTAAAGAAGCATGTGATATTGAATATGAATATTGTTTTGGTTGGGGAGAATTAAATGGTACTCACAATCGTACTGATTATGATTTATCAAGACATCAAGAGTATTCAGGAGTATCTCAAGAATACCTAGATCCTGAAACAAATGAAAAATATATTCCATATATTATTGAATCAACAGTAGGCTGTGATAGGTTAGTTTTAGCAATTCTTGATAATGCATATTGTGAAGAAACATTAGAAAATGGCGAAGTAAGGGAAGTAATGAAATTTAATCCAGCTATAGCACCATATAAAGTAGCTGTGTTACCATTAAATAAAAAGTATCATTCACAAAAGGCAAACGAAATATATGAAATTTTATCTAATAAATTTATGACTGCTTATGATGAAACAGCATCTATAGGAAAAAGATATCGTAGACAAGATATATCAGGAACACCATATTGTATAACTGTAGATGATAATACATTATCTGATGAAACTGTTACTGTTCGTGATCGTGATACTATGGAGCAAGTAACTATAAAAATAGATGAATTAATAGATTATATAAGTAAAAAAGTAGAATTATAAAATGCAAAAAGTGATTATTTATCACTTTTTTCTATAATTTATAACATATAATAGTTAGAATCACTATATTTATTATTATAAGTTGTCGTAGATTTACTTTCTAACTTAGAAATTCTATTTTCTAAACTATTTATCTGCTGTTGCATATTGTTAATTTGTTGTTCTACATTATTGTATGTCTGTGTGTATGATGGATTAGAGTAAGTTTGTGTATATGGTTGTGTTTGAGTAAAGGGTTGTGGTGCCATAATTGGAGCGGGTACTCCCATAATTGGCATTGATTGGCTATATGAAGGATACATTGTACCTCCACAATTTCGATTTTTTTTCATAATACCTCCTAGTCTAATTAATTATATGAAATTGTTTAAATTTGTTTACTACACTTAATTTATTATGTTGTTAATAAATATGTTAATATGCTATAATTATACAAGGTGATATTATGCGTCTTAGAAATGTTAAAGGTGCTAAAGAAAAAATAGAAAATTCAAAATATGTTATATTGGATTATGAAAATTATAAAGGTAAATTTAATGAATTATTTCAAAATAATAATTTATTATATATTGAAATTGGAACTGGTAAGGGAAAATTTATAAGAAAAATGGCATTAGAAAATCCTAATATTAATTTTATAGGAATAGAAAAATTTGATAGTGTGTTAGTAAGAGCACTTGAAAAAGTAGAACAAGAGGATATACCTAATTTAAAATTTCTTAGAATGGATGCTACTAATATAGATGAAATATTTTTACATGAAATAGATAAGATATTTTTAAATTTTTCAGATCCATGGCCAAAGGCAAGACATGAAAATAGAAGACTTACAAGTATTAATTTTTTAAGAAAATATGATAATATTTTTAAATCAACAAAAGAAATAGAAATGAAAACAGATAATAGACATTTATTTGAATTTTCTGTTAAATCCCTAACAGATTATGATTATAAAATACAACTATTGTGTTTAGATTTATATAGTGAAGATGTAAGTTTAAATATTTCAACTGAATATGAAGATAAGTTTCATAACAAAGGTTTACCAATTTATAAGATAGTAGTAAAAAAATAGTAGATATTTTATTATTAATATTAAAAATAATAGAAATAATTTATATTTTTTGGTATAATGTGAATGTGAGGTAGAATATGAAAAAAATAATATTATCTATTCTAGTGTTTTTGTTACTCACTGGGTGTACAATTGTAAGAATAAATACAGATAGTATTGATACAATTGTAGAAGTAGTATTATCAAAGGATAATAACCTGTATAATAGAGTTGGTAGAGGGTATAAATATTATGTACCAAGAGGAGTTACGTACATAGATACTGATGAAACAAACGATAAACTTTATTCGCAAGGTAATTATTATTATCTTTACGTTGATGTAATTAGTTATTATCAAAAAATATCTATCGAATATGAAGAAAAAAAAGATGCTTTTTATTCAAGAAAATTCAGCAAGAAAGATGGTTTTGGATCAGATGGTTATTTAGAAATTATAGAAGAAGATGATATGTATTATATACAATTTGTATATAATTATTCAAAAATTGAAACTGTAGTTTCAAAAGAAGACTTAAATGATGCGGTATTAAATTCAGCATATATTCTGTCCACTATACAGTTTAATCATGAAGTAATTGAATTAATGATTGATTCTCAAACATTGAATAATCGTGAAGAAAAATATGAAATGTTTAAAAATAAACAAAATGAATAATTTTAAATCTTTAAAAAAGTAAAAAGGATAGGTGAAATTATGGGATTATTTGATAAAGTAAAAAATCTATTTACTGAGCCAGAATATACGGAAGAAATAAGGGTTGAACAGATAAAAAAAGAAGTTCCCAAAAAAGAAAATTTAGAACAAAGAAAAATTGTTGAACATAAAAGAGAGAGAAATTTTGAATTTGATGATGACGATGATGATGAAGAAGTTGTTGTAAATAATACTAGTGAGATTGAACCAGTTGAAAAAACTGTTGAGCCAGAAGAAAAATTACAAATGACAAGAGAAAAGTTAAAAACTCCAGTCTTTTTTACTGAAAATGATTTTGCGGATCTTGAACCTCAAAAGCCAAAACGTGTTGAAAAGAAGAAGGAACCAGAAGTTAGAAATATTCCAAAGAAAGAGGATAAAAAACAACCATATAGTGGTGGATATACGAGCACAACAATTTTAACCAAAGAAAAGCCAACATTTAAACCAACACCGATAATTTCTCCAATTTATGGAATTTTAGATAAAAATTATACAAAAGAAGATATAGTTGAAAAAAATGATATAAAACAGCCAAAAACTGGTGACTTAATGAAAAGTGATAGATTTGATGAGGTTAGAAAAAAAGCATACGGTAGAGTTCGTGTTGACATAGAAGACGAACTAGAAAAAGAAGATGAAATGGTAACCTCAAAAGTTACAAGTCCAATAAGCAATGAAGTGGATTTATTTGATGAATTAGAACTTGATACTAAGACTCCAAAAAAGAAAGAAATTGATATCTCAGATACCACTGAATTAGCTAAAACAGTTAATGAGCAAGAAAAAAATATAAAAGAATTAGAAGAAGTTACAATGGACTTAACTAAAGAATTAGATAATTTGTTACTTCAAAGGGAAACATATAATCAGAAAAAAGAAAAAATTGAACATAATCTAGATGAAGATTTGTTGACAGAAAATGAATTATATAATTTTATAGATTCAATATATGAAGAAGGAAAGGAGTAGTTAAATGGTTGATTTACAAGTATTGTTACCATCATTGCTTTATTCAGTTTTGATAGTTTTAGTAATATTTTTGATAATGTTTGTCGTAAGATTAATTAGAGTAATTAATAAAGTTGATGGGGTATTAGATGATGTTTCAGGAAAGTTAGATAAATTAGATAAATTATTTGAATTAATAGATTGTACAACTGAATATGCATCTAGTATAACGGATAAATTAAGCGCATCATTTAAAGGATTAATTAACTTTATTGCTAAAAGAAAGAAAGGAAGAAAAATTGATGAGTAAGAATGAGAAAAAAAGTGGTATTGCAAAATTTGCAGCTGGTGTTTTAGTAGGAGCAGGTTTAGGAGTTTTATTTGCCCCTAAAAAAGGTAGTGAAACTAGAGCAGAGTTAAAAAATAAACTAAATGAATTATTAGAAAAGGCAAAAACTCTTAAAGCAAATGATGTTAAAATTTACATTCAAGATAAAATTGATGATATTAAGCAATCATTAGATGATTTAGACAAAGAAAAAGTATTAAGCTATGCTAAAGAAAAGGCTAAAGCAATAAATGATAAAGCAGAAGAATTAGTTCAATATGTAATTGAAAAAGGAACACCAATTATGGAAAAAACAGCAACAGCTATAAAAGAAAAAGCATCTATAGTAACAAAAGATGTAATACAAAAATTAGAAAAAGAAGAAAAAACTCAGCAATTGGATAATTCTATAAATAATCCAACAGAGTAATCTTCTCTTTTTTGTTAGTTAAATGAAGAAGTTAGTTTTAGTATTACTTATATTAATTGCTGTTACAGGATGTAATAAGAGTCAAAAAGAACCAGATGAGATTGAAAATACATATACTATAACTTATAATGATGATTATTACACAGTTTTTATGCCATACAAAAAAGGGGTTGGCAATAATTACATACTTAATAGCAATGTTGTAGATTTTGATGTTGAAACAATCGAAAAAGAATTAATTCAAATATCTACAAATGCTTTTGAAGTTGATAAATATTATTATCAAGAGGGACAATATTTAACAAAAAGTACACTAAAAGAATTATTAAGTAACGATAAACTTAATCATACGGAAATTAAAAAAATAGATGGAAAAACGGTAAAACCAGAAATAATTGCAGGTATAATAGAAAAAAATTTTGTAAACAAAGATGGAAAAATACAAGGTATATCATTAGGTATTATATTAAATCAATATCAAAGTTACGATTCTAATAATAATTATGTAACACTATCTTTAGATGAAACAATAGATTTTGGTAAAACTGCAAGTAAGAGTTTAATTAAGTATATGAGGGAAAATTATAAATTAGAAAATATACCTATATTAGTTGCACTCTATACTGAATCATCTCCAGAAAGTAATGTTGGAGGTAATTATTTATATTATGGTATTACTGAAAATAATGATATAAAGTATAACTATATTAATCAAAGAAACTATTATATGAATAATCAAAAAGTTAAGGAAATGGATTTGAATAACTATAATAACTTTGCAAAATTTGAAGAAAGTGTTAGAGATTATGATAACTCATTGTATATATCAGGATTAGGACATTTTAATAGTAATAAATTAACAAAAATAGATATAACTATTACAAAAAATTATTATAGTTATGGTGAATTATTATATATAAATCAGTTATTAAGTGACTATTTAATGAAGTATTTTAAAGATATTAAAGTAATTATAGAAGTAAAGGCAATTAATGATATAAAATCCTATATTGTAAAGGAGCAAGGGGAAACATCAACAGATATATTTATTTACTAGGTAAAATATAGTATAATATGAATGAGGTGCTTTATGAATAAATTTAAAGAATATATAAAAAATAACAAAAAGAAAGTTATTATAACTTCAATTGTAATAGTTTCAATTATATTACTATTTGTATTTTTATTTGGTGTTATAAAGTATTTAATGCCTGATACAAAAGAAAGTGTATATGGAGATAGATGTAAAGTTACACAAAATTATCCTGTAGAATCTGATAGAGAAGATAAGATAAATCAATTCTTGGAAAAAGATTATAAGAATATTAAATTAGTAAAGTTTGAGGTTAAATGTAATTTAATAGATTTAATTGTAGAAGTAGATGATAAGTTAAGTTTTTCTAAAGTAAAGAGTATGGGAAAAAAATTACTTACAGTATTTAGTGAAGATGAATTAAAATACTATGATATACAATTAATGGTTCGTTGCAGTAATGATAAGAGTGAAGACTATCCAAAAATTGGTACTCATCACAAAGAGATTGATGGAAAAACAAATTCAGACTTTATTTGGTAGAGGTTACATATGAAAAAGAAAATATTAATTGTCTCATCAATCATTGCAACCTTAGGAATTATTTCAG
This sequence comes from uncultured Bacilli bacterium, assembly GCA_947581765.1. Lineage (GTDB taxonomy): Bacteria > Bacillota_I > Bacilli_A > RF39 > UBA660 > UBA5578. Next base: position 39,493 of record CANPVU010000010.1, on the reverse strand, counting down.
TATTGTTATATCTATTTGTATTTAGAAATAATGAATTATCATATTCAGTAGATGAAGAAAAATGGATAGAAAAAAATAAAAATGGAGTCATAGATATATCAATGCCTAGTGATATCCCAATTTTTACAATGTCAGGCGAAGGAATATTATTTGATTTTGCAATATATGCTCAAGAAAATATTGGAATTAAAATTAATCCTGTAGCATATCAATTAGGTTCAAACGTTGATACTAAATATAGTATTCAATTAGTCGATGATGTAAAAGATGATGATATTAAAATATTACAAGATGAGTATGTATTAATTGGAAAAAATGCCGGTATCCAAGATGATATTACTAAGTTAAATACATTAAAAATTGGTGTATTACATGATGAAAAAGAATATTTACAACAATATTTAAATGCTGATATTACACTTACTGAGTATAATAATAAAGAATTACTAATAAATGCATTGAAAAGTGATCAAGTAAATGCAATAATAGGGTTAAAATCAATATATTTAAATGATATATTAACTAATGATTTACATATTGAATATCATTTTTCTGATTTAACAAAGACATATGTAATGAGATTTAATTCTTCTGATGATATAGAAAAATCAATAATATTAAAAGAATTAAAAAAGTTTAAAAAAGAAAAATTAAATAGTTCATATAATAAAAATTTATTTAATTCATATACTAAAATTTTAAAAATTTCAGAACAAGAATTAACAAATCTTAATTCTAAAAAATATGTATATGGATACATAGACAATGGAGTTTATGATAATACATATCGTAGAACATTATCTGGAACAAATTATTTTATAATAAAATCATTTGCTTCTTTTGCAAATATTGATATGAAATATGATAATGAATACAAATCTATTTCTGATTTAAATGATGCATTAAATTCAAATAAAGTAGATTTTTACTTTGATAATTCTATGTATGATACAACAGATAACTTTTTAAAAACTGTACAACCTATTAACACTAAACTTGTATTTTTGACAAGAAATGACTCAAATATTTCAATAAAAAATATAAATTCATTAAAAAACAAAACAGTATGTACGTTAGAAAATAGCTTCATAAAAAATATACTTGTATCAAATAAATTAAAAGTAAAAACTTTTGATAGTTATAAAAAAATGTTTAAAAGAGGAGCTTTAGGTAAAAATGATATAATTGCTATTGAATTAGATAATTATGAATATTATAAAACTAGATCATTAAGTAATTATCATATAAGTTATATTAATAGTGAAAATATAAATTATGGATATAGATTATCAAATACAAACGAATTATTTAATAATTTATTTAATTTTTATTTAGAATACACAGACGTATATTCAATTATCGATATAGATTATGTTGATGTATATGAATATGAAGGTGTTAATATATTCTTATTAATTGCTGTAGTTATTTTATTAGTAATTGTTACAATTCAATTTTTAGGTAAGATAAAGCAAGCAATAGTATTTGTTTTTAAGAATAAGAATAGAAAGTTAAGTAAAGATGAAAAATTAAAATACATAGATAATTTAACTTCGTTAAAAAATAGAGAATATTTAAACGATAATATTGAAAAATGGGATAATTCAGAAGTATATCCACAAATAATTATTGTTATAGACTTGAATAATATTTCTTATATTAATGACAATTTTGGACATGAAGAAGGAGATAGGGTTATTGCAGAAGCTGCAAATATCCTTATTCAAACTCAATTACCTAACACTGATATTATTCGTACTGATGGAAATGAATTTTTAGTTTATATGATTAATTATGAAGAAAAGAAGGCATTATCATACATTAGAAAGCTTAATAGAGAATTTAAAAACCTATCACATGGATATGGGGCTGCTATAGGATATAGCATTATAAATGATGCTATTAAGACTATAGATGATGCTGTTAATGAAGCAACTCTTGATATGAAAACAAATAAAGAAATAATGACTAGTGAAGAAAAGTAATTTTTACTTTTTTTCTTTTACTCTTGAAATACGAACTATTGTATGGTATAGTTTATACAGAAAAGTTAGTGTGGTGGAATATGAAAATAAATAAAATAACGAAAACAAATTCAGGCAAATATAAAGTATTAATCGATGATAAAGAAATAACTACATATGATGAAGTTTTATTAAACAATAAAATACTATATAAAAAAAATATAGATGATGAATTATATGAAAAATTAAGTAAAGATAATAATTATTATGAAGCATATAATAAAACAGTATCATATATAATGAAACATCAAAGATGTGTATATGAAATAGAGCAATATTTAAAAAAATATGAATTAACAGAAGAAGAAACAACAAAAATAATTGAAAAATTAAAATCGATTGGACTAATTAACGAAAAATTATATGTATCTTCATATATATCAGACAAATTAAATTTTTCTAATGATGGACCAAATAAATTAAAAGAAAATTTATTAAAATTACATATTGACGAAGATATAATTTTAGATGAATTATCAAAAATTGATAAAAGTATATTTATAGATAAAATAGAAAAATATGTTACAAAAAATAAAAAAAATAATTCAAAATATTCATTATATAAATTTAAGCAAAAAATAACATATGAGCTTATTTCACTTGGATATGACATGGATTTAATATTGCCTATAATAGATTCCATTAAATATGATGAATCTAATGTATTAGAAATAGAGTATAATAAAATAAAAAATAAACTAAGTAAAAAATTTTCTGGCAAAGAATTAAAAAATAAAATATCTCAAAAGTTATATGCTAAAGGATTCGATATAAATATAATAAATGAATACATACAAAAAATAGAAGAATAATCTTCTATTTTTTATTGCTATCTGAATTACTGTTAGAATTGCTGCTAGTTTTTTTAGCATCTTCAACTTGTTTTAGGAAATCATCATATCCTTTTTTCAAATCATCATCAAAGAATGCAATCTTATACTTATTTCTAAGTTCAGTTAAAGCATCATAACCTAAATATTGATCAGCATTTAATTTGTTTTCTGCCATAGTATTTCTTATTTCTTCTTCTACATCATCTATATCTTTAGCTTTATCTTTAGAAATTCTAAGTACAATATAATATCCTTCATCAGTACTTATTTCACTTGAATATTCGTAATCATCCAAGTCTTTTAATTTTTTCCATACATCTTCATTTACTTTATCTTTAGTTGCACTTTTAACTAATATTTCATCACTATTTGTTGAATATTTTTTAGCTTGTTCATTAAATTCATCAACAAGATCATCTTTTTTCTTACCTTTTAATGCACTTTTAATTTTCTTAATATTTTCTTTAGCATCGTCGTCATCAGCTAATAAAATATATCTATAAGTATATAAATCTTTATAGTTTTCGTTGTAGTAATCTTCAATTTCACTATCTTTTATTTTTGAGCCAATTTGTTTTTCGATTGCTAAAGTTAATTTTCTATCATTAAGTATAAATTTTCTTAAATCTTCTTCAGACTCAATTCCACTTAATCCTAAATAATTTGCACTAAATTCGATGATAGACATGTTAGCAGCTTCTGCATATCCTTTGTAATATTCTATAGCTTCATCTACATATGATTCGATTTCATCAGTAGTTTCAATTTCTTTTTCAGCTATTTCTTCATCAATCCAATTCATTAATGTAGTGTATCCATATTTTCCCTTTAATTCTTCATATAATTTGTCTGCTGTATATTCTTTTCCATCAATTTTTGCTACAACTTCTTCACCATTTTTAATTTTAGGGTTACCGCATGCAGTAGCAAATAATAATCCAATAACAGCAAACATTATTAATGTTTTCTTTTTCATTAAATCAATCCTTTCAAAGTTATAATAACAAATATTGATATAAAATTCAATCATTTAATCACACATTCACAAAAACTTCATAAAATATTTTTGAAAAGACAAAAAGGAGGAATGATTTTATGTGTTGTAATTCAGGCGTATCATCAGCAGCAATCGTTTTAGTATTATTTATTCTTTTAATTATTATACTTGGAGCATGGATTTAAGGAGGGATTAGATGTCTTGCAATGAATCAAATAACAAGGAAATGACTCAATGCAAAAAAAATAATAATAATTCAAACGGTAGTTTTAGCTTTGTAATAGTTATAGTACTATATATTTTATTAGCTATTATCATTGGGTCATGCATAGTATAAAAGAGGGCTACCTCTTTTTTACATTTTTTTACGTTATATAACATATATAATTGTTTACAAAAGAGTTAATTTATTATAAAATAATTATAAATATTAGCAGGGGTGAGTTATGCATAAAAGCGTATTATTAAACGAATGTATAAAATATTTAAATATTGATGAAAATAGTATTATTGTTGATTGTACGCTAGGATATGGTGGACATAGTGGTGAAATTTTAAAAAGATTAGATAATGGACATTTATATTCCTTTGATCAAGATATGGATGCTATAAAATATAGCGATGAGTATTTAAAAAAAATATCAAATAATTATACTATAATTAAAAGTAATTTCGTCAACATTAAAGAAAAATTATCTGATTATAATGTAACATCTGTAGATGGCATATTATATGATTTAGGAGTATCCAGTCCTCAGTTAGATGAAGCAGATAGAGGGTTTAGTTTTCACAAAGATGCAGCATTGGATATGCGTATGGATAAAACTCAAAAGTTAACTGCTAATTATGTTGTAAATAATTATACATATGAAGAATTAGTAGATATATTTTATAAATATGGTGAAGAAAAATATTCAAATAGTATTGCTAAAGGAATAATAAATAATAGGCCAATAAATACTACATTACAATTAGTTGATGTAATTAGAAATAATGTTCCAAGTAAATATGCTAGGGAAAAACATCCTGCTAGAAAAATCTTTCAAGCAATTAGGATTGAAGTAAATGATGAATTAAATGTATTTGAAAAAAGTTTATATGATTCACTTTCTCTTTTAAATGTTGGCGGAAGATTATGTGTAATAACATTTCATTCTTTAGAAGATAAAATTTGTAAAAAAATATTTAAGGAAGTAACAGAAGTAAAAAATGAATTAAAAAATTTACCAATAATACCTGATGAGTACAAGCCAAATTATAAAATAGTTAAAGTGTTACAACCAACACAAGAGGAAATAAGTACTAATCCACGTTCAAGAAGTGCTAAATTAAGAGTTATAGAAAGGGTGAAGTAATATTAAAAGTAATAAACGAAAAATGAAAATTACATTAGAAGAAAAATTAGTTATATTTGTAATACTATTTTGCCTAGTAGGAATATTTGCCGTACAAATTTTCTTTGGAGCACAAATAAGTAATGTGAAAATGAATATAGAGAAAATAGATTATAAAATAGAAAATCAAGACAAAAAGAATGAATCGTTAACAATGCAAGTTAATGAGCTTACATCATATGAAAATGTGAGTAAAGTAATAGAGAAGATGGGCTTATCATACAATAATAAAAATATTATTGTTATAAATAAATAAAGTATGCTATAATTATAATGGTGATAGAATGAAAAAGGTAGGAAAGAAGAATTCGATATTTTCAAATAATTGGATTATGCCAAAAAGAATACTTCTTTTTTATCTTTTTATTTTGATTATTTTACTAGGTCAATTTGCTCATATAGCATTATTTAAGGAAGTTAATCATAATAATTTAAGGGAAATTGCTGAAAGTAGAACTACTGTATCTAAAGAGCTTATAGCTGATAGAGGAAATATATATGATAACGATGGAAACATTTTGGCTACTAATGTTGCTTCTTATACTTTAATAGCATATTTAAGTGAAGATAGAACATCTGATAGTGACAATCCACAGCATGTAGTAGACAAAGAAAAAACTGCACAACAATTATCTTCCAAGTTAAATGCACCATATGATTATATATATTCAAGATTATGTGAAGATAGGTATCAAGTTGAATTTGGTTCATATGGTTCTAAATTAACAGAATTAGAAAAGATAGCAATAGAAAATTTGGAATTACCTGGAATAGATTTTGTAGAATCAACTAAAAGATTTTATCCAAATGGACAATTTGCATCTTATATTGTAGGATATGCTAAAGAATATACACGTATTAATTTAAAATTAAAAGAAGAATTTGATATAAAAGAATATTATAAGAACTATTATAATAAATACGATAATGTAGAATTTATCGTGTATGATGAATCAGTTATTGCAATTAATGGTGATAAGATTAAAGCAATAAAAGTAGGAAGTACATTCTATAAAGTATTAATTGGAAATTCTGATAAAGTTCTTGCCTCAGGAATAATTAATGTTACAAAAAATGATGTATCTACTAGAACTGATATTGTAACAGAAGGCGAACTAGGAATAGAAAGTAAGTTCAATAATATATTAAAAGGTGTTAACGGAAGTTTAACTTATCAAAGAGATTTGTCTGGTTATAAAATTCCTGATACAAAGGAAGAAAGAATCGAGGCAGAAGATGGTAAAGATATATACTTAACAATAGATTCAAGTATACAAAGATTTTTAGAATCTGCTGTAAAAAAAGAAGTAGAAGACTGGAAATCAGAATGGATTATTATGGCAGTAATGGATGCAAAAACAGGTGAAATTTTAGGAAGTGCTACAAGTCCTAATTTTAATCCTAATAATTTATCTAGTGATATGAGTTATCAAAATCCATTAGTATCTTATTCATACGAGCCAGGTTCTGTAATGAAAATATATACATACCTTTGTGCAGCAAATACAGGAAAATATGATGGAAATAAAAAGTATAAATCTGGTTCTATAACTATAGGTAAAGATAGAGTAAATGATTGGAAACCAGCTGGTTGGGGAAATATTTCTTACGATGTTGGATTTACATATTCTAGTAATGTAGGAGCAATAAATGTAGCACGTGATTATTTATCACCAAGCCAGTTAAAAGCTTGCTTAAAATCTTATGGATTTGGTTCAAAAACTGATATTGAATTAAGTGGAGAATTAGCAGGTAATGTAGATTTTAGAGAAAACATAGAACTAGATTGGTTATCTGTTAGTTTTGGTCAAGGATTATCTACTACAGCTATCCAACAATTACAGGCTCTTAGTATACTAGCAAATGATGGATACATGGTAAAGCCACATATAATTAAAAAGATAGTTGATAATAAAACAAACGAAGTAGATGAAACCAAAGTAGAAAAGATGGAACAAGTAGCAAGTAAAGAAGCAGTAGAAACTGTAAAGCAGTTAATGTATAATAACGTTCATACTACTACTGCAACTGGACATTGGTATTATATTGAAAATTTCAATATAATTGGTAAAACTGGTACAGCCCAAATATATGAAAATGGACATTACCTAGAAGGTGATGGAAATTATATAATATCATTTGCTGGTATGTTTCCTAAAGAAGACCCAGAAATAATAATTTATACTGCAATAAAAAAGCCAAAATCGTATAATTCAGTTGCAATAGCACCTTATGTAAAAGAGGTAATAAGTAATATTGCTAAATATAGAAATATGTATTCAAAAATAGAACAAGCTAATAGTTCTATTAAAGAATATAAAATGAGTAATTATATTAATTCTAATATAAATCAAGCAATAAAGGATGTAAAAGATAAAAAAATAGAGGTAATTCAAATTGGTCAAGGTGACAAAGTAGTCGATCAATACCCAAAGAAAGATAGTAAGGTTTTAACAACGGATAAAGTATTTTTAGTAACAAATAGTTCTGAAATAAAAATGCCAGATATGACTAATTGGTCTTTATCAGAAATATTAAGGTTTGCAAAATATGCTAAAGTAGATTATAAGATAAAAGGACATGGTTATGTTGTAAAACAAAATATAGCAAAAGATAAAATAATTGGTAATGAGGTATTAGAATTAGAATTAAAAAATATAAAGATAAAAAAATAATATATTTAGATTAGAGTGATTATATGAGAAAAGTTATAAATGTTGTTTTAATAATTTTTATTCTTTTATGTATTGGGTTGTTAATATATTCAGGTTATCATATATTAAATTGGAATAAATCTAATAAGCAAATAGATGCTCAAGTTAATCAAATAGAGGAATCATCAGAAGTAGAAGAATTAGAAGTTGATCCTCCACAAACAGAGATAGTTAATCCTGTTAAGAAAAGTAATGTTAGTAATTCTAATAATGTAAATAAAGAAGATCCATATTGGGATTACATAAAAATGAAATTTATAAATGTTGACTTAACAAAATTAAAAAAGATAAATGATGAAACTATAGGATGGATTAAAGTTAATGGTACAAATATAAATTATCCATTTGTTCAACATAAAGATAATAAGTATTATTTAACTCATCAATTTGATAAAAAGGTTAATTCGGCTGGTTGGGTATTTATGGATTTTAGAAATAATCCAGTCGAATTTGATGATAATACGATAATATATGCTCATGGAAGATTAAATAATACAATGTTTGGTTCTCTTAGAAATGTAGTTAAATCTTCATGGTATTCTAATACACAAAATTATGTAGTAAAAATTTCTACAGAATATGAAAATACACTATGGCAAGTATTTAGTACATATAGAATAAAAACGACTGATGATTATTTACAAGTTGATTTTTCATCAGATGAAGAATATGTAGAATTTTTAGATATGATAAAGAAAAGAAGTGTACACGATTATAATGTTGATTTATCTAAGGATGATAAAATAATTACATTATCAACTTGTCATAACGATACTGATAAAGTAGTTTTACATGCTAGATTAATTAAAAGAAGTAAAAAAAAGTAAAAAGAGATTTAAATTAATAAATCTCTTTTCTTATTCTACAGTAACTGATTTAGCTAAATTTCTAGGTTTATCTATGTCACATCCTCTTTTATAAGCTATATTATATGCTAATAATTGAAGAGGTATAATAGTTATTATTGGTTGTAAAAAAGGATTAATTTTAGGAATCTTAATTGAATAATCATATATATCATCATCTAAATCTATACATGAAACAATAATACTTTTAGCTCCTCTTGCAATTATTTCTTTAATATTACTTATTGTCTTATCCATTACTGATTCATCAGTTATAATTGAAATAACAGGTGTTTTATCATCTATTAATGATATAGTTCCATGCTTTAATTCACCAGCAGGGTATGTACAACTATTTATATATGATATTTCTTTAAGTTTTAATGAACCTTCTAATGCAAGAGCATAATCAACTAATCTACCTATAAAGAATATATCATTTCTTTCATATATATTAAGAGCAATAGTTTCATAGTCTATATTTTTTATAACTCCATCTATTATTTCAGTTATTTTATCAATGTCTTTTTTTATTTCATCAAAGTTATTAATAATATTTTTTTCATAAGATAATTTAAGTGCTAATAGTGATAATATTGTTATTTGAGCTGTATATGCTTTTGTTGTTGCAACAGCTATTTCTTGACCAGCTTTTATATATATAACTTTATCAGCTTCTCTTGCAATACTAGAGCCTTGTGCATTAACTATTGCTAATGTATCAATCCCTTGTTTTTTTACTTTTCTAAGACATGCTAGAGTATCTGCTGTTTCACCAGATTGTGAAATAAATATTACTAGACTATTTTTACCAAAAAAATTATTTTCATATCTATATTCACTTGCTACATAACAGTTTATTTCTGCATTTACTTGTTGCTCAAAAATATATTTTGCAACCAAAGATGTATGGTATGCAGAACCACATCCGATAATATCAATTCTATCATAATTTATTAATGATGGAATATCTTCTAGATTATTATCAATATTTTCTTTTAATAAGTCATATACAATTTTTGGTTGTTCATTTATTTCTTTTAGCATAAAGTGTTCAAAGTTTCCTTTATCTTGTGTTGAATATTTAAAATCAAATGTTTTTATTTCTTTATCCACTATTTTTTCCATATTATATATTTCATATTTATCACTTGTTAATTTAGCAATTTCATTATCTTCTAAAATAATATATTTATTAGTATATTCCAATAGAGCTGGAACATCAGATGCTATGAAATAACTTTCATCAGATATACCAATAATTAATGGACTATCTTTTTTTATTGCATATAAATTATTTATATCATCATCATATATTATTCCTAGTGCATAGCTTCCTTTTATAATTTTTTTAAATTCATCTATTGATTTTATAATATTTTTATTACATTTATTATAGAAAAAATCTAAGGTAGCACATGCAACTTCTGTATCTGTATCACTTATAAATTTATACCCATTATCTATAAGCATATTTTTTAATTCTAAGTAATTTTCTATTATACCGTTGTGAACAATTGTAACATTGCCTACCTTATGAGGATGAGCATTTATTTCATTTGCTTGTCCATGAGTTGCCCATCTAGTATGAGCTATTGCACAATTAGACTTAGTATCTATTTGTAATTTATCTTTTAAATTCTTAATTCTACCTTTTGATTTTTGAATTTTGATTTCATTGTTAAAAACATATGCAATACCAGCTGAATCATATCCTCTATATTCAAGTTTTTCAAGGCAGGATATAGTTTTTTCTATTGCTTTATTATCTTTACCAATGTAACCTATAATTCCACACATATAATTCCTCCTTTTATACATAATATGATTTTTGTTACAATTTTAATTTTGCTTTTTTTATCATATTTTACGAATGTATAAGTCCGTAACAGCATCCACCGAATATTTCGACAACTGTTATCCTCGTCGGCAATTAGCCCTGGTGCTCAATATACAAATAACCTCTCTTTCATTTTGTATATCTAATTAAATTATACAAAAAAAATATAAAAATAAAAAGGATTTTAAATAGTTTTAAATAATAATATAGTAGAGGTGATAAAGTGAAAAATAAATTAATTTTTGTTTTGATTGGAATAATAATTTTTCTATCTATTATTTTTATTAATTTTTCTACAGATGAAAATATAATAGATGCACAGGCAACAAGTGAGAATATAGTTTTAGAAGATGAGGGTGAAACAAAAGAAGAAAAAAAGGTAAGTAACAATAATGATTCGGCAGTTAAAGTAACTGTTGATATAAAAGGTGCTGTTAATACTCCTGGTGTATATGAAGTAGATAGTCAAAAAAGGGTAATAGATGTAATAAAATTAGCTGGTGGATTAAATTCAAATGCAAATACAAATTATATTAATTTAAGTAGTAAAGTAGAAGATGAAATGGTTATTTGGATTTATACTAATAAAGAAATATCTGACTTAAAATTAGAACAAGAATCTACTAAGTATATGATTAGTAATTGTAATTGTCCTAAGGTTGATAATACTACATGCTTAAATTCTGATAAAGTAAATTCAAACAATTCATCAGAAAAATCATCAAACGATAATAAAGATAAATTACAAGGACTTGTTAATATTAATAATTCAAGTTTAGAAGATTTAATGAAATTAGAAGGAATAGGTGAGTCTAAGGCACGTTCTATTATAGATTATAGAAATAAAAATGGTTTATTTAAAAGTATAGAAGATATTAAAAATGTTAGTGGAATAGGTGAGTCATTATATACTAAAATTAAAGAATATATTACAGTGTAAAATATTTTTAATAATTGTTTTATTATTTTGTATTTTATATTGTTTTATATGTATCAAATTTAATATATTTATTTCTAAGTATGACACTTTAAAAAATTATGCAGAAGGTATAGTAGAGGATGTAAAAGAAGACGAAACCAATTTAAGTATTTATGTAGATGATTTATTAATATATTATGATAATAGTAAAAATCTTAATATTTTACCTGGTGATAAAATAAAAATATTTGGAACTTTTAATGTTCCAGATAAAGAAAGTAATTTTTATTCTTTTAATTATAAAAATTATTTATATAGCAAGAAAATACATTACATAGTATATGCATCAGATATCGAAGTTTTAGAAAATAAAAAAAATTTTCTTTATGACATTAAATGCTATATGAATGATAGAATAAATAAATATGATACAAAAGATTATTTAAATGCTTTCATATTAGGAGATAGCAGTTTAATAGATGATGATATAAAAGATACATATTCGTATAATGGTATAATCCATTTGTTTGCGGTATCAGGTATGCATGTATCCTTAATATCTTCTGTTATTATTTATTTACTAAATAAAATATTAAAAAATAAGAAAATAATAAATATAGTTGTGATTTCATTTTTGATATTTTATTGCTTTTTAGCAAATTTTAGTGTGTCAATTACTAGGGCAGTACTATTATTTATTTTATGTATTTTAAATAAAGGTTTAAAAATAAACATAAAAAACTATTATTTACTTATATATTTAATGTGTATGTGTTTATTTTATAATCCTTTTTATATATATAATATTGGATTTCAATTTAGTTATATAATAGCATTTTTTTTAATGAAATTTAGTTACATAATAAATAAATCAAGTACATATATAAAAAAGTTATTTACTACTAGTTTGATTTCATTTATATCTAGTATGCCCATTTCTATAAATACTTCTTTTTCTATTAATTTACTAACACCATTACTTAATATATTATTTGTTCCACTTATTTCATTTATAATTTTTCCTTTATCACTTCTTTGTTTTATTTTTCCGATTATAGAACCTATTTATTCATTTTTGATAAGTATAATGGAATCATTATCAAAATTTTTCTTTACTATAAAGTGTTTTAATGTAACATTATGTCATTTATCTTTATTTTCTATAATTTTATATTATATAATTGTATATTTTATAATTAACAAAATTGGTTTAAAGGAATATAAGTATATAGGGATATTATTTATTATTTTACTAATTCATCATAATATTAGATATTTTGACATTTATTCAAAAATTTCTTTTATAAATATAGGTCAAGGAGATTGTATTTTAATTACTCTTAAACATAATAAAGCTAATATATTAATTGATTGTGGTGAGATATTTAGTTATTCAAAGAAAGGATATAAGATAAAAAATACAGGAAGTAATGTAATAATTCCATATTTAAAATCTCATGGAATTAATAAGCTAGATTATGTAATTATTACTCATGGGGATTTTGATCATATTGGTTCTATAAGTCAAGTTATAGATGAAATTGAAGTAAATAAAATTATACTAAATAGTGGTAATAATAATGACTATGAAAATTTACTGATTAATAAATTAAAACAAAATAAAATTAAATATTATAATTTATCACGTGGAAACATAAGATTAGGTAAGTATATATTAAATTTTATAAATGAAATAGATACTACAAATGAAAATGATGATAGTTTAGTTATATATACAAAAATAGATGGGGTTAGTATTTTACTTATGGGAGATTCGGGTTTTAAAACAGAAAAATATATTCTTAATACATATAATATTAAAAATGTGGATATATTAAAAGTAGGACATCATGGTTCGAAATATAGTACTAGCGAAGATTTTGTAAACGTTATTAATCCAAAATATTCTGTAATTTCGGTTGGAAAAAATAACAAATTTGGACATCCAGATAAAAATGTAATATCACGCCTTGCAGATAGTAAAGTATATTTAACAAGTATTAATGGTAGTATAGAATTTACACTAAGTAAAAAAATACTTGTTAAGTGTGTACGCTAATCGCATTAGCGTTTTTATATAGATGGGAACATTAGTTCCTTTTTTTATGATAATTTAAATATTTTATGTTGAAAAAATTTATAAAAAGGTGCTATAATATGACAAGTTTGAAGAAATTTTACAAAAAAATTATCAAAAAAAAGGAAATAATTAACTTTTGTCGTATATTATTATTGGAAAGCTTTCGTGATATTATGCCTAAAATAGATAATTCTTTAATAAATGATATTCGTAGTAGAGTTGATATTGTAGAAGTTATATCAAATTATGTAAAATTAGAATCACGTGGTAAGAATTACTTCGGTACTTGTCCATTTCATGATGATCATTCACCAAGTATGAGTGTTTCTAAAGATAAACAAATTTATACTTGTTTTTCTTGTGGTGCTACTGGAAATGTTTTTAAATTTATACAAGATTTTGAACATATATCTTTTATAGAAGCCGTAAAACAGTGTGCTGATATGTGTGGTATAGATTTAAAAATATCAAATACTGCAACTGATAATTATATAAAAAAACATAAAGAACTATATGATATATATGATACAAGCCAAAAATTTTATCAAAATAATATAAATAGTGCTCTTGGAAAAAATGCAAAAGAATATTTATATTCTAGAAAAATTACTGACGAACAAATAAAAAAGTTTGATATTGGTCTTTCTTTAAATGAACAAGATATGTTAACTAAATTGTTAATAAAAAAAGGATTTCATGAAAAAGATTTAATAAAAAGTGGTTTAGTTAATGATGGAAATAATGGTTTATATGATGTATATAATAATAGAATAATGTTTCCTTTGCATGATACTAACGGTTATGTAATAGGTTACAATGGTAGGGCATATCAGACAGGGACAACAAATAAATATGTAAATTCTAAAGAAACTGAATTATTTAAAAAAAGAGATTATCTATATAATTATCACAGAGCAAAACAACCTGCAAGAGATAAAAAACAAATAATAGTAATGGAAGGACCTATGGATGTTATACGTGCATCATCTATTGGCATAGATAATGTAGTAGCAACCCTTGGAACTTCATTTAGTCCGTCTCATGCAAATTTAATTAAAAGAATTTGTTCAAACGTAATTTTATGTTTTGATGGTGATGATGCTGGTTTAAAGGGAACTAAGTTAGCGATAACTGAACTTCAAAATATTGGAATCAATCCTAAAATAGTAAGATTACCTAATAATCAAGACCCAGATGAATACATTAAGGAAAATGGAAAAGAAAAGTTTGAACAGTATATTTTAAATGCTTATAATGTTATGGAATTTAAAGAAATTCTGTTAAAACAAAATATTAACTTAAATAGTGCTTTAGATATGTCAAAATATGTTAAATCTATGATAGATGAAATAAACAAGATAGATGATGATATATTAAAAGAGTTAACTATTAATAAATTATGTGATGAAACAAAGATAAATAAAGAAGTAATATTAGATAAGATAAAGGGGAAAAAAGCTATGGAATTTGCTATTCCTCAAAAAAAATTATCTTCTAATAAATATGAAAAATCTGTTGAAGCATTATTATTTTATATGTTACGTTCTAAAGAAGTAATTGAGTTGTATGATAAAAAAATTACTCATATTGCAAATGATGAATATAGACATTTAGGATTTCAAATAAGTGCCTTTTACAAACAGAATGGATACATCGATATTGCAGATTTTATAACATCTGTAAATGATGATGAGGAAACAGTAAAGACTGTAGGAAAAATTGTTTCATTAGATTTAAAAGAAAATTATACGTTACAACAAATAGAAGATTATCTACATAATATACGTGAGTATAATGATGTAAAAAAAATGGATGAATACAAAATAGAACTTTCTATGTCAAATAACTTAGATGAAAAATTAGCTTTAGCGAATAAATTAATAGAATATAAGTTAAGGAGTGAAGAAAATGATTGATGAAATAAAAAGTTTTGAACAAAGAAAAGAAGAATTAGTAAAATTAGGTAAAGAAAAAGGTTTTATTACTTATGAAATTTTAGCAAAATCTTTAAAAGGACTTGAATTAGACTCTGATAGCTTAGATGATTTATATAATACATTTAACCAAAATAATATTGCTATCGTATCTGAAGAAGATGAAGGAACAGATGGTGGTAACTCCCTTCTTTTAGATGATAATACTTTAACTAAAGATTTAACAATAAACGATCCTGTTAGAATGTATTTAAAAGAGATAGGTCAAATAAAGTTACTTACTTTAGAAGAAGAATCTGAATTAGCAGATAGGATTATGGAAGGTGATGTGCAAGCTAAAAATACTTTGGCTGAAGCAAATCTTCGTTTAGTTGTTAGTATTGCAAAAAGGTATGTTGGACGTGGAATGTTATTCCTTGATTTAATTCAAGAAGGAAATATTGGATTAATGAAAGCTGTAGATAAATTTGACGTTTCAAAGGGATATAAATTTTCTACATATGCTACTTGGTGGATTAGACAAGCTATAACTCGTGCAATAGCAGATCAAGCAAGAACAATACGTGTTCCTGTTCATATGGTTGAAACAATTAACAAATTGGCGCGTGTTCAAAGACAAATGACACTTGAATTAAATCGTGAACCAACAGAAGAAGAACTTGCAAAAAAGATGAATACAAGTGTTGATAAGATAAGAGAAATATATAAGATTAGTCAAGACCCGGTTAGTTTAGAAACTCCTATTGGAGAAGAAGATGACTCACATTTAGGAGATTTCATTAAAGATGAAAGAAGTTTAAGCCCGGAAGAATTTGCAACTAATGAAATGTTAAAAGATGAAATTAGTCAGGTATTAGAAACTTTGACAGAAAGAGAAGAAAAAGTAGTTAGATTAAGATTTGGACTTGAAGATGGAAAACCACGTACTCTTGAAGAAGTTGGACAAATGTTTGGAGTAACAAGAGAGCGTATTCGTCAAATAGAAGCTAAAGCTCTTAGAAAATTAAGACATCCTTCTAGAAGCCGTAAATTAAGAGATTATATAGGAGAATAATGAAATTATCTAAAAGACTAACTTGCATTAGTGATATGGTACCATATGGTAGTAATGTTATAGATGTAGGATGTGATCATGCATTACTTTCTATATTTTTAAGCAAAGAAAAAAAATGTACATGTTTAGCAACCGATGTAAATGAAAAAGCATTGAATAATGCTAAATTAAACATAAAAAAATATGATGCAAAAGATGTAAAAACATTTTTAACTGACGGAATTGAAAATATTGATATAAAAGAAAATGACTATATAATAATAGCAGGTATGGGCACTAACACTATTGAGCACATTTTAAGTAATAATATATGCAATAATTTGATTATCTCATCTAATAATCAATTATATGAATTAAGAAAATTTGTAACTAATTTAGGATATATGATAGTAGATGAAAAGTTTATTGTCGATTATCAAAAAAAATATGTAATAATAAAATTCTATAAAAAAAAGAAAAAGTATTCTTTATTAGATTTAAAATATGGACCAATAGTAAAAAATGATATTAACTATCTTTTATATGAATTAGAAAAATTGTATGATATAAAAGAAAAAATAAGAAACTCAAGTTTTAAAGTTAAACATAAAAATGAAATAGAAATAAGAAAGTTAAAATCATTAATAGAAAAAATTCAAGGAAAATAATTTTCCTTTTTTTATACAAAGAAGGTTAAACCATTATTATTACTATTGTCATTATTTTCTATAATTTCTGCATCCTCGATTACTTTACTATTTTCTATATCATTTTTTTTAAATTCATTCATTACATTAAACATTGTTTTTAAATTTTTCATAATAGGAGACATTTGTCTTACTACTGGAATAGCTTGATTTACAAGATTTAATGTTTTAGAAGTTCCATTTATTATTGAACTTAGACTAAGTCTACTAAAAATACTTGGAACACTTTCCTCAATTGGCATAGAATATAGATAAGGATTATAAAAATTCATATTACCTCCTTTATTTCTAGTCTATTATATGATTTATAATTAATTTGTTGATAAACTTAGTAAAAAAAGTATATAATAACTACTGTTAGGAATGAATGAAATAATCTAGAAAATAAATAAGGTAAATATTTTATTTTTATATCACTTAATATTCCATATACTTGAAAATGTATGCATATACCACCAAATGATAATAGTGCTCCAAATAACAGTGTTTTTAATTTTAAAGGAATACTAATGTTACCTATATAATTCATTCCACAAGATAATTCTAATATTGCATTAAATATAGGCATGTTTAAAATAGTTGAAATTATATAAAATGTTACTATAGTTCCAAGTATAAATAGTAGTGTAGAAATAGAAGTATTAATAGCATTCGATAAACTTTGTGAAAAATTATATTTTTCTTTTGGTGCAGTATATTCGTAATTATTTTCAGAAACATATTTATTTCTAAATAAAAAACCAATTATAAAGTTACTTATATAGTGAGCAGTTAAAACTAACAACCCTCTATGTGGTATTGAATTTAAAATAAATATTGGATTAGAAAAATGAGAAAATAGTATAATTTTTTGTACATCATTTTTTTCAATAATTTTTTTATCATACATATCTTTTGCTATTTTTGCATTACTAGGACATCCTGATATCATACTCATAAAAAGTATATATGAAGTATTACCATTTATTCTAAATAATTTACTATTAATTCTTTTAAAAATAATATTAATATATTTGATAAAGTCTAAATCTATTAATAATGATGATATTAAAAACATTGGAAATAAAGATGGAAATATATTTTTTA
The DNA here is from genome assembly GCA_947581765.1 of uncultured Bacilli bacterium. Classification (GTDB taxonomy): domain Bacteria; phylum Bacillota_I; class Bacilli_A; order RF39; family UBA660; genus UBA5578. The sequence goes on along the minus strand of CANPVU010000010.1, from coordinate 21,087 downwards.
GAAAGATATTACATGCTTGCTGAATACATACAGAAACTATTTTGTAATCTAGTAGAATATTCATTGATAATATGATAGTTATTATTAGAATAATTTTTTTAATCATACTAAATTATATTTACATATAGAAAGAATTTGACAAATATTGCAAAAAGTGATATTATATCTCACATCTCTAAGGAGGGGGAATTATGAGCTTATTTAATAGCTTAAAAGCAAAAATTAAAAACTTAAAAATTAACAAAAAAATTGTAGGTGGAACTGCACTTGCAGGTATGTCATTAGTCTTAGTAGGAACTAGCATCGGAAGTGTTGCAAAAATGATTAATAAGGATTCAAAAAAATCAACAGCAGATAATTCTTTACCATCATATTCTGATTATGTGCAACCAACAACAGAAAGTACAACAGATTTAACAGAAACAACAACACTTGAAACTGATCCAGAAGAAACAACTACAACAACAGTTGAAGATGGATTCTTATCTGATTCATTAGATGCTGATACTACACTTGATGATGAGTTATCAGCAGACTATTTATTTGATAGTTCAACAGGTGATATTTTAGTAGATGAAGATGGAAATGTTATTTCTGAAGATGATTTTTCTGATGATGTAGTTGTAGATGGAAATTTCTTTATAGCACCAGATGGACAAGTATGGGCAAGTGAAGAAGAGTATAATAGTTTTGTTTCAGGTCAAAATTCAAATGAATATGTTGAAGTAAACACTGGAGCTTATTTAGCACCAGATGGTAATTATTATGAATCTGAAGAAGACTATTTAAATGTTGTAAATGGAAATAATCAAACACCAATTGAAGATTATGTAGAAGTAGAAGAAGATAATAGTTCTGATGGATTCTTTAGAGGACCAGATGGTTTACTATATGTTTCAGAGGAAGCATATAATGAATTAGTAGATAATGGTCTTGTAGAAAATACTGATAATGGTGATGTTACACCAGAAGAACCAATTGAAACTCCAGATGTACCAGCAGAAGAGCCTTCAGAAAATATAGATGATAATTTTGAAGGATATGTTGCTCCAGATGGAACATATTGGGATTCTAAAGAAGTATATGAAGAGTATGCTAACTCTCTTTCTGAAGATTATTATGTAGATGCAGATGGTAATATTTGGTTAAGTGAACAAGATTATATAGATTTTAATAATTTAGTTTCTAATGTTACAGATCAAGTAGAAGAACCAGTTGAAGATGTAAATACAACAACAGAACCAACTGAAGAACCAACTGAAGATGTAAATACAACAACAGAACCTACAGAAGAACCAACTGAAGATGTGACTACAACAACAGAACCTACAGAAGAACCAGTTGAAGATGTAAATACAACAACAGAACCTACAGAAGAACCAGTTGAAGATGTAACTACAACAACAGAACCTACAGAAGAACCAGTTGAAGATGTGACTACAACAACAGAGCCAACAGAAGAACCAGTTGAAGATGTAACTACAACAACAGAACCAGCAGAAGAACCAGTTGAAGATGTAACTACAACAACAGAGCCAACAGAAGAGCCAGTTGAAGATGTAACTACAACAACAGAACCAGCAGAAGAACCAACTGAAGATGAAGTTGGACAAGGAATAAATGATGAAAATGATTATTATGTAGATGAAAACGGAAATTATTGGGTAAGCTATGAAGATTATTTAGAATGTACTTCTCAAGTAGCAGAAACAGCAAAACAAAGATAATTAAACGTTCTTTGTCAAATAATGTTGATAGACAATAAATTTGATAAATAAGTCTGATTATAGAGGATGATGTAAATCATCCTTTTATAATGCCTTTAACTTAAGGTACTCTTGCTATAAAATGACTATATTTTCTATATTCGAAATCTAGTTAATAATATTATAAGAATGTACAAGAAAAATACATATAAAAATGTACATTCTTTTTTTATTTGAAGAAAAGCTTTTACAAAATTTTACATAATTAGATATATTTATGAAGATAGTTAGTTCATTATAATAAAATATTTGTTATAATGTAAATGTAGAGAGAAGTGTATGATAATGGAAAATAAAAATAAGGGACTAATTGTTATAATTGTGATTTTATGTTTTATAGTAGTAGGACTAGTAAGCTACATTGTTTATGACAAAAATGTTAATGATTCTAGCAATACTACAACTAGTAATAGTAATGAGAACAGTAATTCTAATTCTAATTCCAATTCTAATTCAAATTCAAATGAGGTTGTAAACAAAAAATATAGTGTTGGTGATGAAATAACATTTAATAATGAAAAATGGAATGTAATAAAAGAATCTAGTGAAAATGATGATTATGTAGTAGTTTTAAAAGCAACTGAATTAGAAGAATTAAGTGGAAAACCTTATTATGAATGTCCACCAGAAGATGATAATGGAATTAATTGTAATATGAAAATGTATAATGATTATAATAAGTCTGTAGCAAAAAAATATTTTGACGAAACTTATATTAATGAATTAGGAAAAGAAAATTTAAAAGAAGTTGATAATTATTATATTAGACTAATTACAATTGAAGAATTAAGAGAATTAGGTTGCGATACAAATGGTAGCTGTGCTAATGCACCATCATGGTTGCTTACAAATAACCAAAGTTGGACTATGTCTAAAGTAGACGAATCAACACAGAGTGTTTATGCTTTTGGACATGATATGGGTCCAGATATAGGAGAACTTGGTGTAGGAAGCACATTATATGTTAGACCAGTAATTAATTTATTAAAAAGTAGCATTAAATAAAATTTTCAAGGGAAGTTGTATTCCCTTTTTGATTTGATAATAAAAAACAAAAGTAAGTATTATTGAACTATAAAAAGATAAGCAGTATTAACTAAAAATAGTTAAGCAAAAATAGATGCATAAAAAAATGATTATATTTTAGTTTAAAGGATATCAATTATCTTTTTTTTATTTATTTTTTATGATATTATTTATTAAGGGTAGTGATATTAAATGAAATCAAAAATGAAATATTTAAAATACATTTTTGCTATAATAATAACGGTTTTTATTTGTTTTTTTGAGTTTCCTTATTATATAGATGCACCGGGAGGATTAGACAATTTAAATAAAAAAGTAAAAGTAGAAGATTCATATGATGCGGATGGTAGTATAAATTTAACTTACGTTAAAGAACTAAAAGCTACTTTGCCATTTTTACTTTTAGCAACAATAAATCCAGATTGGAATATTGAGAAAAAAACATCTGTTAGCATTGGTACACTTGATTACGAAAAATATATGAATAGAGAAAAAGTTCTTATGAAGCAATCATATACTTCTGCAATTAAATTTGCTTATGAAAAGGCAAAAAAAGATGTAAATGTTGATGAGGAAAAGTGTTATGCAATATATGTTTTTGAAGATGCTAAAACAGATATTAATGTTGGTGATCAGATATTAAGTATTGATGGAAATAAAATAGAAAAATGTTCTGAAATAAGTAATTATGTTAAAACTAAATCAGAAAATGATACATCTTTAATACTTGTAGATAATAACGGTAAACAGTATGAAAGAAATGTTACATATAATAACTTCGATGGTCAGATTGCTATAGGAATACAAATTGGTATTGAATATGTTCTTACTACAACACCTAAATATCACTTAGACTTTGATGCAAATGAGTATGGACCAAGTGGTGGACTTATGATAGCGCTTGCAGTTTATAATAGTTTAGTTCCAACAGATATAACTGGTGGTGAAAAAATAGCTGGAACAGGTACTTTAGACTCAAATGGAAATGTTGGTGAAATAGGTGGAATTGAATATAAACTAAAAGGAGCTGTAAAAGGTGGAGCTAAAATATTTTTTGCACCTACTGGAGAAAATTATGAAGAAGCTAAAAAAATAAAAGAAAAAAAGAAATATAAGATAGATGTTGTAGAAGTTAAAACATTCGATGATGCTTTAGAATACTTAGAAAATAACATAGTAAAAAAATAGACTTTTGTCTATTTTTTGTGTTAAAATACATTTTGGTGATATTATGAAGATGTCGGATGTGGATTTAAATAAAATAACGCCTATGATGCGTCAATATATAGATATAAAGAATAAAAATAAAGATATAATTATATTATTTAGACTTGGAGATTTTTATGAAGTATTCTTTGAAGATGCAGTAACAGTTTCAAGAGAACTTGAACTAACACTAACAGGAAGAAGTGCAGGATTAGAAGAAAAAGTTCCAATGTGTGGTGTTCCTCATCATGCTGTTAATGTATATATAGAAAAATTAGTTGAAAAAGGATATAAAGTAGGAATATGTGAACAATTAGAAGACCCAGCAACAGCTAAGGGAATAGTTGAAAGAGGTTTAATTCAAATAATAAGTAAGGGTACAGTTACTAGTGGAGAGTCTTTAAATGAAAAAGATTTTAACTATGTAGGAAGTGTACTTGATTGTACAAATGCATATTCAATTTGCTATACTGATATAACAACAGGTATTATCTATGCAACATTAATTAATCATAATTCTAGTAATTTAGTTAGTGAAATTGTATCATTAAATCTAAAAGAAGTCGTTACTGATTCAAAATTAGATTCGAATATTATAAGCATACTTAAAAATCAATTTAAAATAGTAATAAGTATATCAGATGAAATATCAGACATAGAAGAATATAAATATGTATATAAAGATTTAACTGATAATAGATTAATAAATACAACTAAACATTTACTTACATATATAAATAATACCCAGATGAGATCTTTATCTCATATTCAACCAGTAATAGTAAAACAAAATGATAAAGTATTAAAAATGGATATTCATACGAAAAGAAACTTGGAATTAACAGAAACCTTAAGATTAAAACAAAGAAATTATTCATTAATATGGGTACTTGATAAGACAAAAACAGCAATGGGTTCTAGATTACTTAAAACATATATTGAAAATCCATTAATAGATATAAATGAAATCAATAAAAGATATGATGTATTAGAATCTTTACTTGATGAATTTATATTACATGAAGATTTAAAAAATTTATTATATGAAGTATATGATTTAGAGAGATTATCTGGAAGAATAGCATTTGGAAGTGCAAATGCTAGAGATTTATTACAATTAAAATCTAGTTTAAAAGTATTACCAGATATAAATAATATTCTAAAAAGTATAAAATATAAAAGCTTAGATGATTTAGGCGAATTATATGAACTATTACAAAATAGTATATATGAAAATCCACCAGTAGGACTTAAAGAAGGATATCTAATTAAAGAAGGATATAATGCTGAATTAGATGAGTTAAAATCTCTTCGTAAAGGTGGTAAAGACTTTGTAGCAAAGTTTGAAACAGAAGAAAGACAACGTACTGGAATTAAAACATTAAAAGTAGGTTATAATAAAGTATTTGGATATTATATAGAAGTATCTAAGGGTGCTATATCACAAGTAAAGGATGAATATGGATATGAAAGAAAACAAACTCTTAGTAATTGTGAAAGATATATAAGTCCTATACTAAAAGAAAAAGAAGCATTAATACTAAATGCAGAAGAAAGAATTATAGAGCTTGAATATAATTTATTTGTACAAATAAGAGATATAATAAAAGGATATATTCCTAAATTACAATCTGTATCTAGAATAATAAGTGAAATAGATGTACTTCAATCTTTTGCAACTATTTCTGCGGAAAATAATTATATTAGACCAAAACTAACTACCAGTAGGAATTTAAAATTAATTGACAATCGTCATGCGGTAGTAGAAAAAGTACTAGATACTGAGTATGTATGTAATGATATAATAATGGATAAAAATACTAATATAGAATTAATTACTGGTCCTAATATGGCCGGTAAAAGTACATATATGAGGCAACTTGCTATAACAGTAATAATGGCTCAAATAGGATGCTTTGTACCAGCTAAAGAAGCTACAATGCCAGTATTTGATGCTATATACACAAGAATAGGTGCTAGTGATGATTTAGTAAGTGGAGAATCTACTTTTATGGTAGAAATGAAAGAAGCAAATAATGCTATTAGTAATGCAACAGAAAATAGTCTAGTATTATTTGACGAATTAGGAAGAGGAACTGCAACATTTGATGGCATGGCATTAGCACAAGCAATAATAGAATATATACATGATAATATAAAATGTAAAACATTATTCTCAACTCATTATCATGAACTTACGGACTTAGAAAATAATTTGAAAAATTTAAAAAATATTCATGTTAGTGCTCATGAAGAAAATGGAGAAATTACTTTTTTACATAAAATAGAAAATGGTAGTGTAGATAAAAGTTATGGTATACATGTAGCCCGTCTAGCATCATTACCAGAAAAACTTATAAATAGAGCATCTTCAATATTAAAAGTATATGAGTCTAAAGAAGAAAAAAGAGATATAAAGATTCAAGAGTCGCTTCCTTTAGATGAATTATTTGATGTAAAAGAATCACAAGTAGAAAAAGAAATAAAAGATTTAGACCCAATGAATATGACACCTATTGAAGCGTTAAATAAACTTTGCCAACTAAAAGAAATGATAAAATAAAAATTCAAGAATTATTCTTGGATTTTTTTGTAATTAATTACAAAAACTCTAGAAAAAATAAAGGAATTTGTTTGTCAATTCAAATTTTTTTTGATATAATACCATAAGGTGAAGGATATGAAGAAGAACGAATATAACGAAGACTCGATAAAAATACTAGAAGGACTTGAAGCAGTAAGAAAAAGACCTGGTATGTATATCGGTTCAACAGACAAAAGAGGATTACACCATTTAGTATGGGAAATTGTAGATAATGCTATTGATGAAGTAATCAATGGATATGGAAATAAAATAAAGATTATCATTCATTCAGATAAAAGTATAAGTGTAGAAGATGAAGGACGTGGAGTTCCTGTTGGAAAACACGCATCTGGAAAAGATACACCAGAGGTAATATATACAGTACTTCATGCTGGAGGAAAATTTGAATCTAGTGGTTATTCAGTATCTGGAGGACTACATGGAGTTGGTGCTAGTGTAGTAAATGCATTATCTAAATGGATGCAAGTTACTATAAAAAGAGATGGATACGAACACTTTATATCTTTTAAAGATGGGGGAAAAGTAGATCAAAAACTTACTAGAGGAAATAAAACATCTAAAACAGGTACAACAGTTAGATTTATGCCAGATGATGAAATATTTTCTACAACAAACTTTTCTTTTACTACAATATGTGAAAGAATGCAAGAAAGTGCATTTTTACTTAAAGGATTAACAGTTGAAGTAATAGATGAAGCTGATTCTAAACATGAAGTATTTCATTATGAATTAGGATTACAAGCTTTTGTTGAAAGTATTAATGAAGGAAATACTCCACTTCATAAAGTAGTAGAATTTAATGGTGATAAAGATAAGATAGAAGTATCAGTAGCATTTCAATATACTGAATCATATACAGAAAACTTAATATCATTTGTAAATAATGTAAAAACTACAGATGGTGGAACACATGAAGTAGGATTTAAAACAGCACTTACTAGGGTGTTTAATGAATATGCTAAAAACAATGGCTATTTAAAGGCAAAAGATAAAAACTTAGAAGGAAATGATACTAGAGAAGGACTAACAGCAGTAATAAGTCTTAAAATTCCAGAATCATTACTACAATTTGAAGGACAAACTAAATCTAAATTAGGAACACCTATAGCTCGTAATGTAGTAGATAGTATAATTTCAGAAAAATTACAATTCTTCTTAGAGGAAAACAAGGATATAGCTGATAAATTACTTAAGAAAATGGTTAAGAGTAAGAGTGTACGTGAAGCAGCAAGAAAAGCACGTGATGAAGCAAGAAATGGTAAAGATAAAGGTAAAAAGGAGAGAACTATTAGTGGAAAATTAACTCCAGCCCAATCTAAAAATCCAAAAATTAACGAATTATTCTTAGTCGAAGGAGATTCTGCCGGTGGTTCAGCTAAAACAGGTAGGGATAGAAAATATCAAGCTATATTACCACTTAGAGGTAAAGTATTAAATACAGAAAAAGCATCTTTAGAAGAAGCATATAAAAATGAGGAAATAAATACTATGATATATGCTATTGGAGCAGGAGCTGGAAGTGACTTTGATGTTACTGAAAGTAATTATGATAAAGTAATTATCATGACAGATGCCGATGTAGATGGTTCACATATTCAAATATTATTACTTACTTTCTTCTATAGATATATGAAACCATTAATAGAAGAAGGACATCTTTATATTGCTATGCCACCATTATATAAAATAGAATGTGGTAAAGAAGGCGAGTATGCATGGACTGAAGATGATAGAAAAATGCTTTTAGAAAAATATAAGGGTAAACCTACTAAGACGCAAAGATATAAAGGTTTAGGAGAAATGGATGCTACACAACTATGGGAAACTACTATGGATCCTAAAACTCGTAGTTTAATTAAAGTAAGTATATCTGATGCAGCACTTGCAGAAAAAAGAGTAAAAGTATTAATGGGAGATAAAGTTGATCCTAGAAAAGAATGGATAGAAGAGAATGTAGAATTCTCACTTGAAGATAATTATAAAATTAGTTAGGGGTGTGTTATGGCAAAAAAGAGTGAAGAAACAAATGAAGTATTAGGCAAAATATATGACTATACTCTAGAAGAAATAATGGGAGATAGATTTGGTCAATATGCTAAAGACATTATTCAAAATCGTGCCATACCAGATGTAAGAGATGGACTAAAACCAGTTCAAAGACGTATATTATATGCAATGTTTAGAGACAAAAATACATATGAAAAGGCACACAAAAAATCAGCAACTGCTGTTGGTAATGTAATGGGTCATTATCATCCACATGGAGATTCATCTATATATGAAGCAATGGTTCATATGAGTCAATGGTGGAAACAAAATGAATGTTATATAGATATGCATGGTAATAATGGTTCTATGGATGGTGATGGACCAGCAGCAATGCGTTATACTGAAGCTAGACTATCTAAAATAAGTGGTGAATTATTACAAGATATAGATAAAGATACTATAGAATGGGCACCTAACTTTGATGATACTTTATATGAACCAATAGTTTTACCTGCTAAATTTCCAAACCTATTAGTAAATGGTTCAAAAGGTATAAGTGCAGGATATGCAACTGAAATACCTCCACATAACTTAGGAGAAGTAATAGATGCTACTATAAAAAGAATTGATAGTCCAAACTGCCATTTGGATACTATATTAGAAATAGTAAAAGGACCTGATTTTCCAACAGGTGCTATAGTAGAAGGAAAAAAACAAATTACTGAAGCATTAACAACGGGTCGTGGAAAAGTTATAGTAAGAGCACGTTATGATATAGAAGATGCTAAAGGTAAAAAGCAAATGATAATTCATGAAATACCATTTGAAGTAAATAAAGCACAATTAGTAAAGAAAATAGCTGATATTATATATGAAAAAAAAATAGATGGTATAACTGAAATAAGAGATGAATCAGATAGAGAAGAAAAAGTACGTATTGTAATAGACATAAAAAAGGATGCTAATATAGATAATATAATTAACTATTTATTTAAGAATACTGAATTACAAATTAGTTATTCATATAATATGGTAGCTATAGTAGATAGAAGACCTATGGTAGTAGGTATATTAGATATAATAGATGCATATATAAAACATGATAAAGAAGTAATAACTAGAAGAACAACATTTGATTTAGAACATGCAAAAGCTAGAATGCATATAGTAGAAGGATTAATTAGAGCATTATCTATATTAGATGAGATAATAGCACTTATTAGAAAAAGTAAAAATAAATCAGATTCTATAGCTAATTTAGAGCGTGAATTTGAGTTTACTCATGAACAAGCAGATGCTATTGTATCATTACAATTATATAGATTATCTAATACTGATGTAGCTGTATTAGAAGAAGAATACAATAATTTATTAAAATTAATTAAAGAATTACAAGAAATACTATCTAGTGAAGATAGATTAAAAACTGTTATGAAAGAAGAATTACGTAGTATTAAAAAAGAATATGCAACTGAAAGAAAAACTACTATTAAAGATGAAGTAACAGAAATTAAAATAGATACAATGGCAATGATTCCTAAAGAAGATTGTATTGTATCAATTACTAAAGATGGATATGTAAAACGTGTACCACTTAGAAGTTATTCAGCAAGTGATGATATGACTACATTAAAAGAAGGAGATTACCTTTTAGGTCTATATCAGATGAATACTATGGATACTTTACTTATATTTACTGACTTAGGTAACTATTTATATGTACCAGTATATGAATTACCAGATTTAAAATGGAAAGATTTAGGAAAACATATAAGTAATATAATTAAAATTACATCTGATGAAAATGTTATCAGTTGTATGCCAGTTACTAACTTTGATGAAAATAGGTATATAACTATATTTAGTGCTAATGGTATGGTAAAACGTACTATGCTATCAGAATTTAAAGTACAAAGATATACTAAACCTATTACTTGCATGAAATTAAAAGATGAAGATAAAGTAATAACTGTTGAATTAAATAATGGTGAAAATGTATTTATATCAACTCATAATGGATACGGATTAAAATATAAAACAGAAGAAATACCTATAACAGGACTTAGATCATCTGGAGTAAAATCAATATCTTTGAAAAATGATGTAGTAGTTAGTGCTCATGTATATAATGATGAAGATACTCTAGCTATAATAACTAGTAAGCATACAGCTAAAAGAGTTAGACTAATGGAATTTGAAACTACTAGTAGAGCTAGAAAAGGTGTATTAATGGTACGTGATGTAAAAACTAATCCATATTATATATTTGCTACATTTATCGTTAATAGTAAAAGTGTATTGATGTATAAAACAAAAGAAGAAATATTAGAAGTTAAAGTAACAGAATTACCTATAGCTGATAGATATTCAACAGGAACTCAATTTACTAAACAAACAATATTTGATATGTTTATTCCAAAAACACTTGAAAATGTATTAGAAAGTAATCAAAAGAATGAAACCGAAAAAGTTAAAGAAAATACAGATATAAAAAAAGAAAATATAGAAAATGTTTCTGAAGAAAAAAATGATGAAGAATATCTTGAAAAGATAGATGAAAGAATAATGACAATTGATGATTTTCTAGATAATTTATATATATAAAAGCGTAAAATGAAAAAATTACGCTTTTTCTTTAAACTAATATTACTATTTTTATCGTGAAAAACTAAAATATGTGCTATAATAACTTTTATGATTAAAGGTTTTGGGGTGTCATTATGGAAGAAATAAATATTGATGATGATAATATATGTTTTGCTATAATATATGAAGAATGTAGTTCTAATAATGTTGATGAAGGAGATTATCATTTAAAATTTAAAACGGTAGCACTTGTAGAGAAAAAAAGTAAAGATAAATATCGTATAGTATCAGGTCAACTAGAGGGAAAAACAGAACAGGATTATGATTTATTATTAGGTCAAGAAGATTATATACATGAAAATTACACTGTACTTCATTATATAAAAGGCAGTAAAGATAAAAAGAAAAATAAAATATTTATATTTAGTATAGATTATATTAATAATATAATAGAAAAAGAAAATATTTCTAAATTACAGGCAATATGTAAAATAGCATCAGAAGCACAAAATGTTAAGCTATGTCATAACTTTAATATGCTTGGTGAAGTTCATTTTAAAGCATTAATAAAAAAAGAAAAAAAGCCAATTACTCCAGCACAAATTTTAAGAATGTTATTTAGTAAAAATGATGAACTTTATAGAAAAATATTAATTTCAACAACTCAAGACACATATTCTCTTAGTACTGAGGTTTCTCAAAATTTTTTAACTACTAGTAATATTTTATTAAAAAATAGTTTAAGCGTAAGATTAAAAAATATGGATATTATAGATATAATAGATAGAATATCTAGAAAAATAATAGGCCAAGAGGATGCTATTAGATCAGTTGTTTCAAATGTATATTTTAATCAAATATTAATAGATTCTATTAGTAATTTACCACTTAAGGAATGTGCAAACGAATTAGATAGTAGAAAAGTTGCAATATTATTAGATGGTACTACAGGTACAGGAAAAACAGCTATAGCAAAAGAAATAGCAGCTATATTAGATATTCCAATATCAATAGTAAATGCTAATTCATTTTCAGAAACTGGTTTTGTAGGCCCTTCAATTACTGATATATTACAAGAATTGTTAAAACAAACAAAAAATGATGTAGAAAGAGCTCAAAGGGGAATAATAGTTTTAGATGAGATAGATAAGTTAGCAGAAACAGACTTAGAAAGTAGAAGTATGAAACTAGGTGTTCAAAAAGAACTATTGGGATTTATGAGTGGAGCAAAGTATGAAATTAAAGAGTCTGTAGGACCATTTGGATCACCAGCTATTAGTTTTGATACAAGTAAATTAACATTTATATTATGTGGAGCTTTTACAACAATAAAAGAACAAAAAATAGCTTCAAATGATAAGAAATTATTAGGATTTTCTACTTTAGAACAACCTCATGATAGAAGTTATACAATGGATAGTCAAGATTATGTTGACTTTGGTTTGATGAGAGAATTCTTTGGTAGAATAAAGGTAATAACTAGTACAAAAACATATAATATTGAAGATTTTAAAAGAATATTAATTGAATCAGAATTAAGTCCTCTTAAAGGCTTAGAAAAAACTTGTATTATGTTTGGATATCCAGGTATTACTTATAATGAAGAATTTTTAGATAAAATATGCAAGTATGCCTATGAAATGCAAACAGGTGCAAGAGCATTACAAAATCTAATATCTGGAATACAAGATATATTATTAATAGATTTAATATCAAAAAATTATGATATTAATGAACCTATTGAATTAACAATAGATTTACTTGAAAAGTATAATAAAAGAAAAATAAGGAGTTATTAAAATGAACTATGAATATAATGGTAATCTAACTTATGAAGAAAGACTATTTAAAGTTAGTAAAGATATACATAAGTCATATCCTAATATAACTTTGGAAGAATCATATTTAATAGCAACCTTAGAACCCCCAATAAATGAGGTAACAGATGAAGTAAAGTTTAGAAGATTAGTTAATATACTATTTGTAAAAAAAGATGAAAAAACTATTAAAAAAGTGTTTAATGAAATACTATTATTAAATACTAATATAGATATTATTAATAATGGTATATATTTATTATCAAAGTATTATAGTGGTATAGGAAAATTTCCAGAATATAGTGATATATTTTATGCTAATTAAGGCTTGTAATATATCACTTTTTAATTTGACAATATTAAGTTAGTGTGCTAGAATACACAAACAGTGGGGTTGGTTTAAATGAAAATAGTACATAAATTAAGTAATTTAAAAATAAATAGTAAAATTATAAGAGGTATTAAATGCTTTTCAGTACAATTAGGATTTATGGCTACTTGTATAGTAAGTGGTGGATATTTTTCATCTATAGTACATCTTGGCTTTACAAATGTAAATAATACCATAAAAAATGACTATTATGAATTAGTATACGATTCAGATAAATTAATGCAACCAGCCTATAATGATAACTATAAAAACATTGATTATGATGCAATGGAAAAAGTAAAAGTATTAACTTTAGATATGTCAGAAATTCATGATTTATATTATTTAAAATATTATACCAATTTAGAATGTTTACAAATATATAATGCACAACAATTAACTGATTTAAATATTGATGAAATAAACTTATGTAGTGCTAAAGATATAAATTTACTTTTTGATAAAAATATTGTTATTAAAAAAATGAGCGATCATTTTGATATGTCTAGATTTATTCATAAAAGTAGAATAACTAGAGTAGATTTCTTTAATACATTAGCAAATAATGAAGTTGATAATCTTCTTTTTATTGAGTATTTAACAAATTATAGTGGTTGTAATATAGATATATATAAGTATGAACCATTGAATGAAAAAATAAACCAAATTGTTAATTCCCTTAATTTAAAAGAAGGAAGTGGAAATGTTTTAAACATAATAGAAGTTATTAATTATGTACTTAATGAAATAAAATATGATGAAGAAGTACTAGAAAATAATATAGATACTGATAAATCAAAAATAAAAGTTATTCAGTACAATGAAAAATCAATAAGTTCTATATTTGATAAAGAAAATGAACAGTATGGAAATGGAGTATGTATTAATTATGCCGATTTATCAGAATTAATATTTCTTAAATGTGGATTTGAAGTATATAGTATTCATGGATTTTATGATAATGTTCCACATGCTTGGAATGCTATTGAATTCCATGGTGATTATTTTTATATAGACTTAACATATTTAGATAATACAGATAATTATAAAATTTCACTAAATAACTATAATAATAATTCTACAGATGATAATTTAGTGAATCTAGCTAATGTAATGTTTATAACACCTGATAATTTAAATTATAAAGCAACTGATAAATATCAAGATTATTATAGAACAATTCCATTATCAGTAGAAAAAAATAAAACCTATGGTACTAATACTATTAAGTATAATGAGTACATAATTGGTGGTATATATGGATTTACGGTATATTTACTCATTTCTGGTTATATGATTATAAGTTATATAATTGAAAATAAAAAACAAAATGAAATAGAAGAAGTACAAGACGATGAGTTAGGTAAAATAAATAAACTTTAGAAGAACTATATTTTAGTTCTTTTTATTTGTTTTAATGTATATAAAAATGATATAATATATTAGGTGATATAATGAGCAATAGTATTTTATATAATATAGTAAGGCCAGTAGTATCTGTATTATTTAAAATATTTTTTCATCCAAAAATAATAGGAAGAGAAAATATACCAAAAAATGGAAGAATAATATTAGCGGGAAATCATAAAAATAATTTGGATTGTATTTTACTCATGTCGTCTACAAGAAGACCAATACATTTTTTGGCTAAAATAGAACTTTGGAGTGGACCTAAAAAAATAATATTTAATAATATGGGATTAATACCTGTAGATAGAAAAAAGAAAAATCATGAATCAATAGTACAGGCATGTAAGTATTTAGAAAGTGAAAAAGTAATAGGAATATTTCCAGAAGGTACTTTTAACAGAACTAATGAGACTGTTATGCCTTTTAAAATAGGTGCTGTAAAAATGGCACATGATTCAAATAGTTGTATAGTTCCTTTTATAATTAAAGGTGATTATAAAATATTTAAAAATAATTTAAAAATAACTTTTTTACCAAAAGTAAGTATTAAAGATAATGACTTAGATAAAGAAAATTTTAAACTTCAAGAAATAGTAAGAAAAGGATTGGAGGAATAGTATGTCTATTTTAAATTTATTAAAGGGGAAAAAACCAATACCAGCTCCTTGGAAAAAATATTATACAGAAGATGAATTAAATATAAAAATTCCAAATATAAGTATGTATGAACATGTAAGAAGAAGTTATTTAAAATATCCTAAGAATACAGCAATAGAATATTTAGGACATAAATTTACATATGATAAATTTATGAAATTAATTGATAAAGCTAGTATTTCATTTAATGAGTTGGGAATAAAAAAGGGAGATATAGTTACTATATGTTTACCTAATGTACCAGAAGCATTAATATCACTTTATGCATTAAATAAAATGGGTGCTATAGCAAATATGTTACATCCATTATCTGCAGAAGAGGAAATAAAACAAAGTTTAATTTCTACTAAAAGTATATATCTTGTATATTTTGAATCTTTTTATAATAAGATAGAAAATATTATAAAGAGTACTAAAGTACAAAAAGTTATTTTTGTAAAACCTACTGATACATTAAATATATTTATGCGTATTGGATATAGTATTACACAAATAGGAAAGTATAAAAAACCTAAAAAAGATAAAATGTTTATTAAATGGAGAAAATTTATGAATATTTCTCGATTTAAAAAAATGGATGAATATAAAAAATATGGTTGTGATACTCCAGCTGTAATACTTCATAGTGGTGGTACTAGTGGTAAACCTAAAAATGTTGTTTTACAAAATAGGTCTTTTATACTAGCTTCTATGCAAGAAAATATTTCTCTTAAACAATTAAAAGCTGGGGATTGTTGTTTAGCTATTATGCCTAATTTTCATGGATTTGGACTAAGTGTATTGATGCATACTCCTCTTTCATCAGGATGTTATACAATACTAATTCCACAATTTAATTCTAAAAAATTTGATATATTATTTAAAAAGACAAGACCTACATGTGTACTAGGTGTTCCAACTTTATATGAGGCTTTACTTGGATGTAATAATGTTAAAAATTTAGATTTATCCTTTCTAAAATATGTAGTAAGTGGTGGAGATATACTTACTAAGAGTTTAGAGGAAAGATTTAATAAATATTTAGCTGAACATGGTTCTAGGGCAGTTATTACTCAAGGATATGGACTATCAGAAGGTCTAGCAGCTGTTTGTCTTGCTTGTGATAAGGTAAATAAAAGTGGTTCAGTAGGAATACCACTTGCAGGAAATTATGTAAAAATAATTGATTCTAATACAAGAAAAACTTTACCATATAATGAAGTAGGAGAAATAGTAGTAAATACTAAGGGTATGATGTTAGGTTATTTAAATGATGAAAATGAAACAAATGCAGCACTTCAAGTACATAATGATGGACATGTATGGCTTCATACAGGTGATTTAGGATATATGGATAGTGATGGATTTGTATTTTATAAAGGAAGAATAAAAAGAATGATTATTACTAGTGGATATAATGTGTATCCAACACATGTAGAAGAAGTAATAGAATCTCATCCTGCGGTATTACAATGTAGTGTAATAGGAATACCTCATCCATATAAACAAGAAGTAGGTAAAGCATTTATAGTATTAAAAGATGGTTATCATGGATTATTTGTAAAATCAGATATAAGAAATTATTGTAAGAAAAATTTAGCTAAATATATGATTCCATATGAATTTGTATTTAGAAAAAAATTACCTAAGACAAAATTAGGTAAAGTTGATTTTCAAAAATTAAAAAGTGATATAGGTGCCGATGATGATGAGTAAAAAGCCAATTTTATATAGGGTTGGAAAATTTATATTAGGACCTATATTTAAACTATATTATAATCCAAAAATAATAGGAAAGGAGAAAATACCTAAAGAAGGACCAATACTTATAGTAGGAAATCATAAACATTTATTTGACCAATGCTTAACTATAATTTCAACTAAAAGAATAATAAATTATATGGCAAAAAAAGAATACTTTGATAATAAGAAAGTAGCGTGGTTTTTTAAAGGTACCGGATGTATAAGTGTAGATAGAAGTATACATGATAAACAAGCAGTTGATAATGCTTTAGAGGTATTAAAAAATAGGGGAGCTATTGGATTATTTCCAGAGGGTACAAGAAATAAAACTAAAGAATTATTATTGCCATTTAAATTTGGAACAGTATCTATGGCTAGTAAAACAGATGCTTTAATAGTACCATTTGCAATAACTGGAGATTATAAGTTTAGAAGTAAAAATTTAACTATTAGATATGGCCAAACATTTAAAGTAGGTAATATGACATTAGAAGAAGCTAATTGTAAATTGTATAAAGAAATAGAAAATTTATTAAAACAAGGTATGGAATAATATTCCATATTTTGTTTTACATAAAAATAAAATTAGGGTATACTAATATATAGGATAGTGATAGTATGGATATATTAAAAATAGAAAATTTGTGCAAAAAGTACAATGATTTTAAATTAGATAATATTAGTTTTAGTATAAAAGAAGGTCATGTATTAGGTATGCTTGGTGAAAATGGAGCTGGAAAAACAACAACTATAAAAGCGATACTTAACTTAGTAAAAAAAGATAATGGGTGTATAACGATATTTGGTCGTGATAATATTAAAGATGAAACAATAGTAAAAGAAAATATTGGAGTAGTATTAGATGATAGCTTTTTACCTAGTTATTATGATGTTATGGATATTAATAAATTAATGAAAAATATACATGATAATTGGGATGATAAACAATATTTTAATTATATTAAGGAATTTAAATTACCTAAAAATAAAATGATTAAGTATTTTTCTAAAGGAATGTATATAAAAATAAAGATAGCAGTAGCACTTTCTTTTAATCCAAAATTACTTATATTAGATGAACCAACTAGTGGTCTTGATCCAATAGCTAGAAGTGATATACTTAGTATATTTACAAAATATGTAGAAAATTCAAATAGTTCTATACTTATATCTAGTCATATTACTACAGATTTAGAATTACTAGCAGATGATATTATATTTATAGATGATGGTAAAATAATATTAAATGAATCTAGAGATGAATTATTAAATGAATATTCATTAGTAAATTGTAGTAATGAAGAGTTTAATAAAATTGATTCTAATGATTATATAAGGTATAAAAAAAATAGATTTGGATATGAGTTATTAATCAAAAATAATATACAATTTAAAGATAAATATGAAATTGATAATATATCTAAGCCTAATTTAGAAAAAATAATGATACTATATATAAGAGGTGATAAAGGTGAATGTAATAAAGAAATTAATAATTAAAGATATTATAGCTTTAAAAGCATATAAAAAATTAATTACAATGACATTTATTATGGCTGTTTTTTTCACTTTTATAGGATTTATAGATAAGAAAATGGAGTATGTTACATATGCAGGAATAGCACTACCTATATCAGTACTTGGAGGTTTAGCAAGTTCTGTATTATATGAAGAAGAAAAGGCTAATGCAGATAGTTATATTATGACATTTCCTTTAAATAGAAAAAATATAGTAATGGGAAAATATATATTTAATCTTACATTAATATTTGGAGGTTCTATTGTAGTATCCTTAATAAGTATATTATGTAAAATATTTTTACCTCTAAATATTATGAAAACTTTATCTGTGATGTTATTATTTGGGGGTGCTACTAATTTATTATTTATTTTAAAAACACCACTTGTATATAAATATGGTACTGAAAAAGCAAATAATATATTTATGATAATACTATTTGCTATATTATCAGTAGCACCTATAATACTATTATTTGTTCAAAGACATGATCCAGATTTTAAATATACTACAGAATTATTAAGTAGTTTTATTACATATATACCTGTAGTAGCTATACTATTACTTATAATATTTAATATTATATCTTATAAAATTTCATATAAAATATATTTACAAAAAGAACTATAATATATAGTTTTTTTTCTTGTACTTTCTAAAATAGAGTGATATAATAACACGAAATAAGCAATTGGAGGGGGATTTATGAGCTTGATGAGTATGTATGAAAATATAAAAAGCCCATTTGAAAATTCAGGATTGATAAGAGAATTTATAAATATATATTTTCAATCAACAAACTTTGATGACTTTTCTAAAAAAGTAACATTTTTACTTGATTTTAAACCTTGTCAAATAGAAAATAAAGATATAATAAAATGTAGTAAAGAAAGTTTTATGAAATATATGTTTAGTATTTGGAGAAAGAATATTCTTTCATTTGATTATAATGGATTACCTTTATTAATGAAAGATGATTTAGATCAAAGAGATTTATTTAAACTAAAAGAATATTTACAAGATATAGAAGAAATAATGTTAGATGAAAAACAAACTAAACAAATTGATGAAGAAATAGATAATTTAATAAAAAAATATAACTGGTATAAAACAGATGGTAATTGGATAAAAATTAATTCTACATATGTTAATTTATTCCAAGATAATTCTGAACCAATACAACATGTATTATCATTAAATATAAAATCAACATCTGTAACTTATAAGATAATACATTGTTTTATTTTATTATGTAATAAATATAATTTAACATATGATTTAAAATATACAAATAATTCGGATAGATATAATACGTTAGTTATATATTCATCTACTGCTAATTTATCAAAATATATAGATATAATACAATTTATAAAAAAACAATTTAAAGATATAAACGTTTTATTAGATAAACCAGCTATGTTATCAGGAACTTTATATGATAATATAGGATATTGTTCTAAACCATATGTAAATGAAGAGTTATTTTTAAATCAACGTTTAAATTATGTTTATAGAGCAATACAAAAGTCAGTAAATCAGTGGTATGATAATCTAGTAAAGGTAAAAACATCACCAGAAGAAAATATTACTTATTATGATCAAATATTAAATTCAATATATTATATGTTACAAGCTAAAATAAATTTATCAGAATCTAATCCATTAAGAGATGTTGTTTTTTACCAAAAACTAAAAAGAATAATGAAACATTTTTCTACTTTAAAATTAAATGAAATAAACGATATAAATCTTGGAATTTTAGATAAAGATAAAATAATAGTTACTAAAAGAGAAATAATGAATATAATAAAAGAAGTATATTTGAAAATATTTAAATATGAACATGAATTTACTTCACAAATTATTAATGAAATAGAAGTATATTGTAAAGAATATGAAATAGATTTTAATACATTTTGTTGTGATCAAAAGACAATAAATGAGATTATGGAATATGATTTTAAAGTTAGTAATCAAAAAAATGGAGTTATAATAACACCTAGTGTGGATACTTGGTATTCAAATCCACTTTTATTACCATACTTTATTGGACCTGATAGTAAAGTATATCCATCATATCAAGATTATTTGAATAAAAAAAATAAAAAGAAAGTTATTAAGGTGTAATTTATGTTTAATAATATGATTAATGATATAAATAATATTGTAGTAAATTTAGGTAATAATATTAAAGAATTTTTACCATGGGATTTTAAATACAGAATATATATGCTTGCTATAGCACTTACAGTTGGTGTTTTAATAGATAGATTATTTGAAATAAATAAAAAAAATAAAGAGACTACAAAATAATGTAGTTTTTTTATATATTAGCAGTAAAAAAGAGTAAAAATTAAAAAATCAAAAAATAAGAGTGAAAAAGGTAAAATTTTAAATGAAATAAAAACTTT
>CANPVU010000009.1 GCA_947581765.1 uncultured Bacilli bacterium | reverse complement strand
TACAATAAATTGAACCAAAAAGAAAAGACCCTAAAAGGGTCGCATGACAAAATTTATTTTGTCATTTTTTTATTTGTACTTCATCATTAAAGCTTCATATAATAAATCAACAATATGATTACTATTTTGTAAATTAAATTTATTTATTATCTGTTCTATCATTTCATCACTATATTCTATATCTAAATAATCTGATATCGAATATATATTATTTTTATAAATATTTATATAATCTCTAGTATATGAATTATCAATGATTAATAATGGACAATCTTCAATAAATACTTTAAATGACTCTAATATATCATCTTGTGAATTTACATATTTAAAGCATTCATTATCATAATTTATTAAACTTTTCATTTCTATAATAGGTATTTTTTCATCACATAATCTATAATCAAATCTATCTATTAAATTTAAACTATCTATTTTTAAAGCAGAAAGTTGAATAATAGTACCATTTTTACTTTTTAAATTAGTAGGAATTACTTCTAGTATAATAAATTTACTATTTTTTATATTCATAATGCACCTCATAAATACTATACCATTTTTTTAAAAGTATATAAAGTAAGTAATTGCTTTTATTTGTAGTTTATGATATTATAAATATGTAGAATAAGAGAGAGGGTATATAATGAAAAAATTTAAAAAATTTATTTTTGTATTTGTTCTTATTGTATTATTAACTGGATGTAATTCAACGCAAAATACTACTAAGGAATCAGAAAAAGTAGAAGATGAAATAGTTTTACAAACAATATCAAATCAAGTTATAACTTTAGAACAATTACCTAAAACATTAGAATTATACAAGAAAGGTGAAGCAAAAATTGATGATTATACTAATGAAGATAAATTAAGATATTCAATTGATGCTGTAACATCATCTCGTGTTGTTGAAAACAATGTTTCACAAGAGAAGAAAAATGAATTAGCTGCAAAAGGAATTACAAATGTTAATGCATTTATCCCAAGTGATGAGCTTGGTGAGCAAATTACTTCAGTATTTGGTATTTCAACAATAAATTATGATAATATAAGTGGATGTCCAAATTATATTTATGTTGAAGCTGATAAAGGATATTATTCTCAAGAATTACCAGATTGTAATGAACAAACAAGTGAGGATAAATTAATATCTAAAATTGGCAATGTTACTGTAATTGATAATGTGTATACTGCTGAATTTTATGTTGGAGTAATAAGTAACAACACTGTATACTCTGATTTTAATAAAACAAAGGTTGTTAAAGCTTTAGGTGATTCTGAAACTTATACAATCAGTGATGAAGATAAATCAAAATTTTCGAAAGTTACATATAAATTTAAAAAAGATTCAAACAGTAATTTAAATTTAGTAAGCTTTAAAATTGCTTAATAGAACAATATCATAACAATGATATTGTTTTTGATTTTAAATTAATATATAATATACATAGAAATCTATGTAGGGAATGATAGTATGTATAGAGTAAAAGAAGGTATAATAGGCTACGCAATAGGAGATGCGTTAGGTATGCCAACAAAAGGACAAAATAGAGAATATTTATTAGAGCATCCAACATATAAAATGAGTCCAAGTATTGGAAAAGGACTTCCAAAAGGCGCATGGACCGACAGTACATCATTAATGCTTGCAACAACAAATGCAATAACAAAAAAAGGATTAAATTATAATTTTATTGCAGAAAACTGCGTTAGTTGGTTTACAAGTAATAAATATTCATCGGTTTGTGAATCTTTTGGGATTGGAAAAACAACATTAAAAGCATTAATTAGATATACAAAGCGTGAAAAAAATGCATATGAATGCGGTGAAGATGGCTTTGAAAATAATGGAAATAGTTCTTTAAAAATGATGTTACCAATTGCATATTATTTTATGGCAAATAAAGCCACTAAAGAAGATGTTTATGATACAATTAGTAAAGTATGTTCTATTACACATAAACACAGCATATCAATCTGTGCTTGTTATATATATGTACACTATTTAATGTTCATATTAAATGGAGAAAATAAATATATAGCATTAAAAAAATTAAAAAGTATTGATTACAGTATGTTCTCAAACAGTACATTAGAATATTTTTCAAGAATTTTAATTGGCAACCTAGCAGAATTATCAATAGATGAGATAAGCGCATCTAGTTTTATAGTTGATACATTAGAATGTGTAATATGGTGTTTTATAATGTCAGATAATTACAAGGATTGTATAATAGCAACTACTAATATTGGCAATGATACATCTACAATAGGAGCTCTAACTGGTGCATTAGCAGGAATATATTATGATACTAATAAAATTCCAAAAGACTGGATACAAGATCTTAGAAAGAAAGAGTTATTAATTCAAATAAGTGAAAATTTTGAAAAATATTTAAGATTATCAAGCTATAAGTAGTTTGTATTTATAATAAAATTTGATATAATTTATATGGAGGTATGTTATGAAAGGATTAATAAAAGAATTTAAAGAATTTATATTACGTGGAAACGTATTAGATATGGCTGTCGGTGTTATAATAGGTGGTGCATTTACAACAATTGTTACAGCACTTACTGATGACTTTATAAATCCAATAATAAACTGTATAGGTGGAAGTGAAATTAAAGGTCAATTAGAAATATTTAATACTGGACAATATTTAAATTGGGGACATTTTATTACATCTATAATTAATTTCTTAATAATGGCAGCTATACTATTCTTTATTTTAAAAACAGTTAATAAAATAATGAATATTGGTAGAAAAAAAGAAGAAGTTGTTGAAGAAAAAAGCGAAGATATTATTTTATTACAAGAAATTAGAGACTTATTAAAAGAAAATAAATAAAAACTATAAAGTAAACTCAAACTTTATAGTTTTTTTATCTATCTCATTGCAGTTAATGCAGGTAAAATTACCATAGTAACTACCATTCCTATAACTAATAATACTATAAGTACTTTTTTTAAAACCTTTTTCATTTGTACACCTCATATAAATTATAGCATATATTTACTTTTTTGTAATATTATATATTTAATTAAATATAATTAAGTAGGTGAAATAATGAAAAAAGTAATAAACAGACTATTAAATGTAGACAAAAAGACACTACTATTCTTAATAATTATTTGTATTATTGGCATTATTACAGGAAGTATTTTTATGACTGTACTTAATAATAGCGATAAAAGTACTATTGTTGAATCTATAGATAGATTTATAAATGAATATGGAACAATAAATCCTAAATTAGATTTAATTAATAATATAATTGTAAATTTATTATATATAGTTATTATATGGATTTTAGGAATATCTATAATTGGTATACCTATAGTTATTTTTCTTCTATTTATTAAATCTTTTTTAATAAGTTTTACTATATCTAGTTTTATAATGAAATATAAAACAAAAGGTATAATATACGGTATTATATATAATCTTCCACATCAAGTTATTTATCTTATTTCATATATGTACTTAGGGGTATATTCAATAATATTATCCAAACATATTATTGATTGCATAATTCATAAAAAAACAATAGATTTTAAAAAAATTATAAATAGATACCTTTTAATATTTGTTTTATGCATTATTACAGTTATTATAACTACACTCTACGAAACATATGTAATGCCTCTAATTTTAAAAAAAATAATAAATATGCTCTAATTTTAAAGAAAATGAATTTGATTTATCAAATAATTAAGTAAAAATTAAAGCAATTAATTTAAACTATTTTATCACTTATAATAATGATTTATATTATTGGAAATTAAATGATAATAGTATTGGAAAATTGGCTATAATTAATGATAAAATATATGAATTTTAAAGTAAACATTGTTTACTTTTTTTATATTAGTATTTTTAGCAAATAAATAAAAATACAATATTATAATTTAAGTAATATTTATATCTATAATTAATTTTATGTAAAAAATTAATTTTGTACTTGTTTTATTACATGTTATAATATAGTTGGTGATTTTATGAAGAAGGTTGTAGTTGGTATTAGTGGGGGAGTAGATAGTAGTGTTGCTGCTTTATTATTGAAACAACAAGGATATGAAGTTATCGGATTATTTATGAGAAATTGGGATACTAGCTTAAATGGAGATTATTTAGGAAATCCTGATTTAAATAATAATATTTGCCCACAAGAACAAGATTATAACGATGCTAAAGAAGTTTGTAATAAAATTGGAATACCACTATATAGAGTTGATTTTGTAAAAGAATATTGGGATTATGTTTTTACTTATTTTTTAGATGAATTAAAAAAAGGAAGAACTCCTAATCCAGATATTATGTGTAACAAATATATTAAATTTGATATGTTTGCTAATAAAGCAAAAGAATTAGGTTGTGATTATATTGCTACAGGACATTATGCTAAAATAGAAAATGGACAATTAATGAGAAGTAAAGATAGTAATAAAGATCAAACTTACTTTCTTTCACAAGTATCAAAAGATCAATTATCAAATGTATTATTTCCACTTGGTGATTTAGAAAAAACTGAGGTTAGAAAAATTGCTAGTGAGTATGGATTAATAACAGCAAGCAAAAAGGATTCTACAGGTATATGTTTTATTGGAGAAAGAAACTTTAGCAAGTTCTTACAAAATTATTTACCAAATAAATCAGGTAAAATAGTAGATATTTATTCTAATGAAGAAATTGGTACTCATACTGGCTTAATGTATTATACTATAGGTCAAAGAAGAGGACTTAATATAGGCGGAAATAAAGACAGATTATTTGTAGTTGGAAAAGATTTAAATAAAAATATTTTGTATGTTGCCCATGGACATGAAGAGTATTTAATAAGTGATTCTTGTATTATTGATACAATAAACTTTAACTGTGAAGATAGACCAACAAAATGCAGTGCTAAATTCAGATATAGGCAACCGGATAATGATGTTGAATTAGAATATTTAACTGATGATACTATATTAGTTAAATATCCTCAAGGAGTTAAATCTGTAACTCCTGGTCAAGCATGCGTATTATATGATAACCAAAGATGTATTGGTGGAGGTATAATCAAAGAAGTAAGAAAAAATAACGAAAAATTATGGTATTTATAATAAAAAGGGGAGGGCAAAGTGAAAAAAAATAACATTGATAAAGATACTAAATTAGGAATTGCACTATATAGTTTATATTTTATCTTAAGACCTATTATATTTATATATAATTTATTTATATTATATAGATTATTTAATGGAAACAGTACATTTACAATACTAACTATTCTTCTAAATATAATTTATATTTTATTATATAACTCAAATAAAATATTATTATCCGTAATTCTTTGTATAATATTATGTATATTTTTAAATGATATATCTAAATCCATTTGTTTTAGCCTTATTATTTATAATGGTATTGAATTTTTAATCTATTTAATATACTACATAATTAATTCTATAATATTTAAAATCATTCATTTAGGGTCAAAATTTAAATAAATATATTAATATAATAGCTTATAAATTAGCTATTTTTTCTTTTATAGTGTAAAAATAACTAATATAAAAATATTTAAAATAAAAAATGTAAACAAAATCTATCGTTAACTATTACTTTACACTTGACATTTGACATATTAATGCTATAATGATATTAGGAGGGTATAAAGATGGAAAGGTTAGACAGTTTACTAAAAGAGTTAGGTATTTCAAAAGTTAAATTAGCTAAATTTCTAGGAGTTTCTAGACAGATGATATATAACTATCTAGAATTAGATGATATAAATAAATGGCCAAAAGATAAAAAAGTATTATTATTAAACTTATTAGGTGTTAAAACTTCAGAGGAAATAGAAGATATTAAAGTAGATACTGATTATTTATCTGAAGTTGAAGTTAGATTAAATAGTATTTGTAACGATAATGATATGACTACAAATATTGAATCTGCAAACACTATATTATCTGGTTTAAATAAAAAGGATCAAGAGTTATTAATTAATATAATAGATCTTATTAAAGAAAAATTAGATGACTCATCAGATAAAAATTCAGATGGACACTATACTATTGAATATTTATACCATTTCTTACAATCTTTAGATACATCAAAAGAACTTAAGTATATACTAGGATATGTTGCTAAAGAAACTGGTTTTGTAAAGCCAATGGAATTTGTATTTAATGAAGAAGAACAATTTATTTTTGAAAGTATAATGTACTCTGCATTTGTATTATACAACAGTGGGGGAGCTTCTAAAACAAAATTAGCAGAATGTCACAAAAGATTCACTAATCAAATTGAACAAAAACGTGAGGAAAAACTTAGTAGAACTCTAGAATTAAATAATATCAAAGTTTTAGCACTTAAGGAACTTGGTTACACTGAAATTAATGAACACAATGCTGCAGAAGTATTTGAAAAAATTGCTGAAATTCAATCCAGAAAAGTTGGTAATTAACTACTTGTTAATTACTTTTTAGTATATAAGTCCCCTATTAAATTTAAAAAAAATAGGGGACTTACCCTACTTTACTTTGTTATATATTACTTAATTATAATATATTTATATAATTATTATATATGTATTTATAATTCATATGTATATTTTGACGCAATATTTTGCATCGACATTTAAATAGTTGATTAATTATTCATCTTATTTCAAACTTAAATACAAAAAAAATAAAATACGTTATATAATTTTATTAATAAATATGCATTATATATGATATATAAATTTATTTTACAAAAAAATTTATCATATTAAATATAAAATGTAAAAAAATTACATATATAATATAATTTAATTTATTATTTATTTAGTTATTATATTAGCATTATAATTGGATAATTATACAATCAAATGTAATTTATATTATATATAGTATTACACAACGTTATATGAATTAATATATAAATTAATAGTTTATTTACTTAATAATTTTATTAACGAATAAATCCTATAATGTATATTATGTTAACTTCTATAAATAAATGAAAAAAGAGTTATGTTGAAAATACAAATTTATATTGTAACTAACCCTTTTTTTATTTTAATAAAGTTTTTATTTTTATCTTTGCATTATCAAACGTTTTTTTATTATTAGTGCTTATATCATAATGTTCTAACATATCGTTAATTGACTGTTCAAATAACAAAACTTTTCTTAAATTTTTCGTAAATTCTTTTGGATCATCTAAAAATATTTGAAATAAATTTTCTGCATATAAAAATCCAATTCCATATGATTGTGCTAAATCAATAAAATATTTAATATATTCTTCATATAATCTTTTCATATTTGGATTAAAAGTTTCTTTAGAAAACATTTTTAGCATGTTTAATTCATTTAACTTTTTAGTATAATGCCACTTTATACATTCTAACCTATCAATATCTATTTTATATGAAAATTTGTCGTCTACATTTTGTTTGTCAACGAAATATGAAGCAATTTTTTCACCAAGTATAGATAATATTTCTCCTCGATGAAAAACACTACATAAACTATCATTTTTTTGAAAATGAAAATGTACAAATTCATGAAATAGACATACTATTGCAGAATAATTTGTTACACTTGGTATTTGAGTAATATATAATATATCTTTTGTATTAGTATTTATAAGTTTTGACGTTACCCCATCTAAAACTTCATTAGATCCGTTTTCAATAATACCAGATAAGAATACTTTTAACTCATCTGAAATGCTATCTGATTCTCCAAAAATAGTCACAACAATATAAATAAAAATGAAAAATATCTCTTCCCTATTACCTTTTTTAAAAGATTCTAAATAAAATGGTGAAATATTTTTTAAAGTAATTAAATTGATATATTTGTTATATCTTTCTCTTTGTTGTTGATTAATCAAATCATTACATGGTACATAAACACCCTCTTTACAGCTTTCTACATATCTATGTGAAAATAATAGATAGTGTGCATCTCTATCGGGCATTGTAGAAGCAACATTATATAAAAAATTTTCATATTGATTCATTATAGTTTCTCCCCCTCTTTTTTTGTGTAATATAATAACATGTTTCAATAAAAAAATCTATACATATCTTACAAATTGCAATTAGTTTCTTCTTTATATTTTATTAATGCTTTAGCAAGTTCAGCAGGACATGATGTAGGTTTTAAGCCACATTTAATATCTTTTAATTTATCAATAACTTCATCTATATCTTTATCTTTTACTAGTATACTCACTCCTAATGTATTACCAGGACATCCTCCAATAATTTTTACACTTTTAATACAATTATATTCTATTTCAAATATCATTTTTTTAGAACAAACGCCTTTTGGTATATATTCAAATTTTTCCATAAACTTACTCCTTTTTTAATGTAAAAAATTCATTATTAAATCAATTATAATATCTTTTTCTTTTGGATTTGATTCTGCAATTAATAATGTTAAAGCTGCTAATGTATTATTATCTATTACTTTATTATCATCTTTATATAATATGTTGTAAAAATTAAGAAAATATATAAATAATGTTGCAGCAATTCTCTTATTACCATCGATGAAAGTATGATTTTTAACAATTAGGTATAAGAAGTTTGATGCTTTTTCTTCAACACTTTTGTATACATCATCACCATTAAAAGTTTGATATATATTATTTATAATAGATTGTAGTCCATTATCTCTTTCTACAGCAAATAAACTACTATCTTGATTAAATCTAAGCTCTTCAATTATTTCTTTACATTCTTCATAAGTAATCTTTCTGTCATCTGTTAAACCGTCTATTTTTTCTAGTGTTCTGTGATCATAATTATCTAGCATATCTAATGCTTTTGAATAGCTTGCTAAAACTTTTAATATTTCTTTAGCATCTTTTTCTTGTAACTCATCATCAATTCTATTTGCTATTCCTATTAATTTTACTGTTTTTTCTAAATAATCTAGTCTTTTTTGATTTATTGAATAACCTTTTATTAAATGATCTTTTAATACTTGATTAGCCCATTTTCTAAAAATTACACCATTATTTGATTTTACACGATAACCAACACTAATTATAACATCTAGATTGTAATATTCTATATTTCTAGATACTTCACGATTTCCTTCTTTTTTAACTGTTGCAAAATTTGCAACAGTTCCATCTTTACTATTTGATAGTTCTTCTTCAAAAGCATTTTTTATATGTCTTGAAATAACAGATTTATCCCTACCAAATAATTTTCCCATTTGATCTAAAGATAACCATACAGTTTCATCTTTCATATTAACTTCTAGTTTTACATCTTGATTTTCAAATATAATTATTTCATTTTTATTTTGTTCATTCATTACTACACACTTCTTTTCTATAATAATATCAACTATTGCAAAAAATGCAACAGTTGATATTATAATTTTACTATTTTTTATATTTTAATAACATCTGTTTTTCTAAATCGTTTACTCTTCTAGATTCTCTTATCTTTTGGATTGCTTTATTATGTGTCCATTTATCTAATTTGTTATTTTTTATATAGTTAATAGTTGTACTTGGATTAAATATATAGCATTCTGCTATTAACCATGATATAGCCATTTTAACATAATATTCATCACTATCATTAGTATCACATAAACTAAATATTAAATCAAGATATTCATCTTTAACAAAATAATTTAGTAATAACACATACCCTACTCTCTTATAGTATAGCATTTTATGTTTTAAACACCATTTAACGAGATTTAATCCTTCAGATGGATATTTATTCATAATATGTAAATTTGCTACAAAAGAGTCACATAATGACCAATTTTGGATATATTTAATATATTCTTTAGATAACTTTATTATTATATTTATATCTTCATTTAAATATCCAATAATTAATCCATGTATCATTATTTCTTCAAATATTTTATGATTATTTATATTTATAAATTCTATATAATTATTTTTTGAAATTTTTTTAGCTATTTCTTTTAAAATAGGAAATCTAATACCAATTAATTCATATTCATCATTAGTTGGCATTAATGAACTAGAAAATTCTTTATATTCCAAATCTTGTAAACTATATAAATATTCTATAAATTTATTATAATTTTCTTTATTCCATACTTCATACATACCCTATTTCCTCTCATAAATACATTATAGCATAAAAAAAGTCATAATTGACTTTTTATTGTGTAACACTACTTGGTATTACTACATTACCAGCAGTATTAAAATTACTATATTTAATACTTATTATTTCCTTTATTCCTGCAAATTCCATTTCAGTATTAGTTGTTTCAATATATCCATCTTTATTTACAAATATCTCTATAGGTATATCTTTATTAGAACTTATAGGTTTAATACTAGATTTAGCATCTGATTTAGATATAGCTTGTGATAACTTTTTAGAACTTATTTTACCTTTATATAATTTACCATCATTTCCATCAGTTACAGTTAAATCATCTACATAATCATTTAGTCCTATCCAAGAATCAGTTATAGTAGTACTTCCTTTATAGTCTTCAGTAATCCATTTACCATTATCTTCAGAACCACCTAATAATGTAGAAGTCATTCTATAAGACTTTTTATTATTAAAATCAATATATTGTTCTGTATCTACAATTCCTAATGTAGATGTTTTACAATATTGCATTTTATTTTTATTATCTTGAATACAATTAAGATTAATTGTAATATCTACAAAACTTGTCTGTGCAGTTATAGATGCACTAAAACTAAAATTATCCAAATTATTTAACATATTATCTTTTGTTTTTGATACATCATTAGTAATTTTTTTATTTCCACAACCACAAGTTATTATTAGTGGAATAATAAGTATTAGTAATATTAAAAATTTTTTATTTTTTAACATTTTTATACCTCATTTAAAAATTCATTTAATTTATCAGTAAATTCTTTTTGTATACTTTCTAATCTTTCCTCACTTATTGCTTCAAATCTAGCTGTTATATTAGGTCCTGTATTAGAACATCTAACAAGTGCCCACGAATCATCAAATGTAATACGAACACCATCTATTGTAATTATATCATAATTATTATTTATACAATATTGTTTCATCTTTTCTACTACATCAAATTTAATTGAATCATCAGCATGGAATTTTAATTCTTCTGTTGAATAGTAATGATTAATTCCATCTAATAATTCTGATATTTTTTTATCAGTATTAGACAATATTTCAATTATTCTAAGTCCAGCATATATTCCATCATCAAATCCAGGAAATTTATCATTAAACCAAACATGTCCAGAGTATTCTCCACCAAATTTATAATTACCTTCATTGATTGCTCTATTTTGATATGAATTTCCAGTTCTATTCATAGTTTGTTTATATCCTAATTTATCTAATTCATCAATTAAAGATTTAGAGCATTTTACATCATATATAGCCTTTTTATCAGTTATTTTATCTGCTAGGTATCTATATACTATAATCATTAATAAGTCTGTACTAATTATATTACCATTTTCATCTACTACTCCTACCCTATCAGCATCACCATCTATACCTATTCCTAAATCATATCCTAATTCTTTTACCTTATTAGCTAAATCAATCATATTAGCATGTACGCAAGGATCTGGATGATGATTAGGGAAATTTGGATCTGAGTCACAATATAATAATTCATACTCAATATTAAACATATCTAGTATATCTTTTACGATTATTGAACCAGTACCATTACCACAATCGTAAACAACTTTTATCTTTCTATCACCCAAATTAACACTATTTTTTATTAGATTTAAATAATCACTTCTTATATCTAAATTACTTAAATTACCATTACCATCCATGTATTTTTTTTCATTTGTAAAATCTCTAAAATCAGTAATTTCCTTACCACAAGCATTACCAGATGAATTAAATGATATTTTAAATCCATTATATTCTTTAGGATTATGACTTGCTGTAATCATTATTCCTGCTTCAATATTATTTTTCTTTTTAGCATAATAATACATAGGAGTAGTAACTAATCCTAAATTAATTACGTTAACACCACTACTTAATAATCCATTTATTAATCCTGAAGATAATTCACCTCCAGAAAGTCTATTATCATTTCCTACAATAACAACATTATTACCATCTTTTTGAATATAACTTCCAAAACTTTTACCAAAAGTGTATGCTACATCAATATTAAGATCTGTTGGATATATTCCTCTAACATCATATTCTCTAAATATTTCATCATTAATTTTAACTATTTGCATATTTACCTCTTTCTACATTAACTATGTGGGTGAAACTCATCATAGTTTTCCCTTAATTGTCTATTTGATACATGAGTATATATTTGAGTAGTAGTTATATCACTATGCCCTAATAATTCTTGTATGCTTCTTAAATCTGCACCATTATTAAGTAAATGGGTTGCAAAAGAATGTCTAATAGTATGTGGAGAAAAATCTTTATTTATTTTATTTTCAGTAGCAATTTTCTTTAAAATTTTAAAGAATCCTTGTCTAGTCATTTGTTTACCATGATTATTCAAAAATAGATAATCATTATATTCTTTTTTTAACATTCCACTCCTATACTTTATTAAGTATTCTTTTAAAAAGTATAATGCATAATCCCCTATAGGAATTATTCTTTCTTTACTCCCCTTACCCATAGTCCTTACAAGTGCCATATCAATATCAACATCGTGAATTTTTAGATTAATTAATTCACTAACTCTAAGTCCAGTAGCATACATAAGCTCAAGCATAGCTTTATTTCTATAACTAAATTGGTCTACAAGTTTAATATCTAGTAATTTATCTATATCAGTTTCATCTAATGTATTAGGTAATTTTCTATCTAATTTAGGCATTTCAATATTTTCTAATGGATTTCTATTTACCTTTTTTTCAATCATTAAAAATTTATAATATGTTCTAAGTGCTGATATATTACGTGCTATTGTTCTTTTAGATTCATTATTATCATGTAAATATTTTAGATATTTTTTAATATCATCTTCTGTTATTAATGCAACTTTTTTATTAATAAATTTATCTAATTTATCTAAATCACTTCTATAAGATTCAATAGTATTTTTACTGTACTTCTTATCTATAAGTAAGTAATTGCAGAATAAATCTATTTCATTTACCATGTTATTACTTCCTTTTTTTATTATAAATATTAAACTAGTATTACCTATCTACCAACTTGATTATAACATATTTAAATATAAAATAACAGTTTAATTCTTTTTAATATACAACATAAATATGATAAAATAAATATTGGTGATATTATGAATGAACCATTAGCAATTAAAATGAGACCTAAGACAAGTAAAGATATTTTAGGTCAAAAACATTTACTTGGTGAAAATAAAATATTAAGTAATCTAATTAAAAATAAAAGAATATTTTCGATGATATTATATGGTAAACCAGGAACAGGAAAAACAAGTATGGCACTTGCTATAGTTAATGAACTAAATTTACAATATAGAATGTTAAATGCTACTATAAATAATAAAAAAGATTTTGATATTGTAATAGAAGAAGCTAAAATGTATAAAGGTATAGTAGTGATAATGGATGAGATACATAGATTAAATAAGGATAAACAAGATTTATTACTTCCATATTTAGAAAATGGATTAATAACATTAATAGGAATGACTACATCTAATCCATACCATAAAATAAATCCTGCAATTAGAAGTAGATGTCAAATATTTGAACTTAAAGAGTTAGATTTAGAAGATGTAATTGAAGGATTAAATAAAGCTAAAAATAGTGAATATTTACCAAATATAAGTATAACTGAAGATGCTATTAAAAGAATAGCAGCAATATCTAATGGAGATATGAGAAATGCATATAATTTACTTGAAGTAGCATATTATTCTACTAATGATTTTAAAATAGATGAGGATGTTGTAAAATCAGTTAATAGTAAACCTGTATTTTTTCATGATAAAAATGAAGATGGACATTATGATGTAATAAGTGCTTTTCAAAAAAGTATTAGAGGATCTGACGTTAATGCTGCTATATATTATTTAGCACGATTAATAGAGGCAGAAGATTTAGATATAATATATAGACGTATGAGTGTTATTGCATATGAAGATATAGGACTTGCAAATCCTGATATGGGAATGAGAGTTGATGCTTGTATAAACACTTGTGAAAGATTAGGGCTACCAGAAGCTCGCATACCTCTTGCAGTAATGGTAATAGATTTAGCACTTTCTCCTAAATCAAACAGTGCTATTTTAGCTATTGATGAAGCATTAAAAGATATAGAAAATAATGATACTGGCAATGTTCCATCACATATTAAAACGTCTGCTATAGGATATAAATATCCTCATGACTATCCTCATGCCTATGTAAAACAACAATATTTACCAGATAAAATAAAAAATAGAAAATACTACGTTCCAAAAGATACATCAAAATATGAATTAAATAAAAAAAATATATATGATAAAATAAATTTATTAAATAGTAAATAATTTGTAAAATATAGATAATAATTATAAATATCGTTGTACTTTTCCAATTATATTTGTTAGAATGATTCTGGAGGAGTGATAAAATATGAAGAAGTATTTTAAATATTTTGCAATTATTTTCATGATAACTTTATTAACAGGTTGTTTTGATAAAGGAAAAGAAGAACCAACTAACCCAGAATCAAACGCATCAAATAGTAACACAACAAGTGATGTAATGAGTAACTCTAATAGTAACATAACAAGTAATATAGTAAGTAACTCTAATATAGTAAGTAATTCTAATGTAGTAAGTAATCCTAATATAACAAGTAATTCTAATGTAGTAAGTAATACATCAAATAATATACCAAGTAATTCAGGTGTAAAAAAATTAAATTGTTCAACTACAATGAATTCTAATAATGGTGTTAAAATTACTCAAATTAACGATGTTACATTCCAAGGTGATAAAGTAACAAGTATGATTATATATATGGATATTGAATTACCAAGTAATCTTGCAAGTGCATCAGCAACTTACTTTAATACTTTAAAAAATCAATATAATACACAATATGGTAAATATCAAGGAGTAACAATTTCTGCTAATCAAACATCTTCAACTAAAGGAAGAATTACTATAAGTATGGATTTTACTAAATTATCATCAACAGACAAAATTGCTATGGGTATGGGTGGTTCAGAAAATTATGAAGTAAATAAAGCAGCTTTTGAAAGACAAGGATACGTTTGTAAATAAAAATGAATATGAAGTAAATCGATTTAGATTTACTTTATTTTTTTATTCATAAAATTAATAGGTAAAATAAATTAGTATGATTAAACCATGAAAATTTAATTATTACATAAAAGTAATTGTAATACTTCTATTAATTTTCAAGAAGAAAATTAATTTTATTATATATTCTAATTTATATATTTTTCTGATATAATATTTAATAGGTAGTATTAAGTTTATATTAATTATTTACTATGGAGGTACAAAGATGAGAAAAGTGTTTAGTATTTTTACTATATTTATTGTAATTTTATTATCTACTGGATGTAGTAAAGAAAAAAAATTAGAATGTAAAAAATCATCTAGTGTTACCCAAGGTGTTGAAATGACTCAAACATATAACATAACATTTGATAAAAATAAAATAAATAATTTAGATATTAGATTAGACTTTTCTTTAGATGATACTACAATTAATATGTCACAAACATTTTACGATTCAATAAAACAACAATATGAAAATGAATATAAAAAATATAAAGGTGTTACTATTAATTCTAATAAAGAATCTGATAGGTCATTTAATTTTAAAATATTATTTGATTATAATGTATTGACACAAGAAGAAAAAGAAGAACTAGGGTTTAATGGTTCAGAAGATTATGAAGCAAATAAAAAAGTTTTAGAAGAAAAAGAATATATATGTAATTAAGTATTAAAAATTATATAAAAAGCCCATTCATGTACAAATGAATGAGGCTTTTATTATTTTTTAATATTATCTAGTAATTTTAGCATTAAATCTATTTTACTATAATAATTTAATATTTCTGTTACACTACTATTTATAGAATCTTGTCCCATTTTTATTTCATATTCATCATTAGTATTTATTCTAAGTGCTCTTTTAATAGAGAAAACTAACCAATTACATTCTTCTATTAATGCTGCATATATAGATAAGTTATAGTCATCATATAACTTATTATTTTTTAAATATTCTTTTACAAACGTATTAAATTTATCTTCTTCTATATCATTAGTTAAAAACCATGCACTGTTAAAAAAGTCTATACTTGGATTACCTATTGTAGAGGTTTCCCAATCAATTATTTTATAATTCATAGAATTCCATAATACATTTTTTCTATTAAAATCTCTATGTACATATGAATAATTATTAGATAACCTAATATATGAATCATATACTTTATCATATATATTACTAATTTTATTATAATTATCAATGAATAATTTAAAACATTCTTTATTAGATAGTTTAGAATATAAATATTTTAAGTCATGCTTTTCATACTTAATAACATCTATTTTATTTTCAATTTTAATCGCATGTAGCCTTGAAAGACTATTAGCAAGTAATCTTACATGTTCCAATGTTAATTCCTTTGTAAGAAGCACTTTACCATCAAAATAAGGATATACGCATATATTTAATCCATTTATATTAGTAACATATTTATCATTTAATTTAATAGCACACAATGATTCTATACCATTATTATGCGCTACAGAAGAAATATTTTCTGATATTTCATATCTATTTATATCTTTAGTAGTTAATATTTTAACTATATAGCTTTCTTTATCTGTATCTATTTTATATACTTGATTAGTTATTCCACCACTTAATTTAGTTTTATCTTTTATAATATTACCTAAATTATATAATTGTAATACTTTACTAAACATATCATTAATTCTATCTTCTTCAAATTTTTCTCGTTCTCTTTTAGAAAAAGAACATCCACAATAATTTTGTCTATACATTCCATATTGTCTAGATAATTCCTGTGATCTTTTATAACCATTATTCTTTTTAAAATCAGAATATAAATATTTTATATTATATTCTTTTTCTAAGTCCTGTCCTATTTCATTAATCCAACTACTAATTTTATAAGGACTAATAGATAATGTCGTTGTAAAATAATCATATCCATTGTCTTTTGCATATTTAACAGCTTTTAAAAGTCTTAATTTATAACATTCAAAACATCTTTGACTTTTTTCACCTAATAATTCTAATCCTTTAACTGAATTATAGTAATCACTAGGTATATATTCATCTTTAATTAAATTTACCTTATTTTTATAATTTACTTTTGGTAAAAATATTTCTAATTCAGATAATCTTCTTTCATATTCTTCTTTAGGATATATATTTGGATTATAAAATAGAATTGTTATTTCAAAATAATTGCTTAAGTATTCTAGTACATAACTACTACATGGTCCACAACAAGCATGTAATAAAAGTTTAGGTGTTTTACCATCTAAACTTTTAATTATTTCATCTAATTTTAATTGATAATTTACTTTTTCCATACTACTGTAATATTGCTTTAATACGTCTTATACCAGCACTACTAGCTTCTTCTTTCTTAATTTTAAAATGTCCTAATTCACTAGTATTTTTTACATGTGGACCACCACATAATTCTTTTGATATATCGCCAATACTATATACAGTAACTATATCTGGATATTTTTCAATAAACATACATTCTGCACCAGATTTTAAGGCATCTTCTTTTTTCATCTTTGTAACAGTTACATCTAATCTTTCATCTATCCACTTATTAACTAACTCTTCTACCCTATTTTTTTCTTCATCTGTTAATTTATGATCACAATTAAAATCGAATCTCATTCTTTCTGATGTAATATTAGAACCTCTTTGATGAGTATCTGGACCAACTACAATTTTTAATGCAGCATTAAGTAAATGAGTTGCTGTATGATACTTTGTTTCAATTTCACTATTTCCTGCTAAACCACCTTTAAATTTTCCAGCAGAAGCAGTACGTGATAATTCTTGATGTTCCTTAAATTTAATTTTAAATCCTTCAATATCTACTTTTAATCCTTTTTCTTTAGCTAATTCTTCTGTAAGCTCTATTGGAAAACCATATGTGTCATATAGATGGAATGCATCAGTTGCATCTATATCTTTATTATTTCTAGATACTTTTTCAAATTCTCTTAAACCTTTTTCTAAAGTACGACTGAATTTATTTTTTTCATCTTTTAATACATTAAGTGCTACACTTGCATTTTCATCTAATTCAGTATAGTACTTTTTATATTTATCAATAATTATTTTAGCTATTTCTTCTTCCCAATTACTATTTATATCTATATTTAATTGTTTAGCATGTCTAATTGCACGTCTTATTAATCTTCTTAGTATGTATCCTTGATCAGTATTACTTGGTTTTATACCAGATGGATCACTAGCTATAAAAACAGCTGTCCTAATATGATCTGCTACAATACGCATACTATATTCATTACCTTCGTAAGATAAATTAGAAATTTCACATATTTTATCAATTACATCTTTCCATATACTAGATAAATAGTTATCATTTACACCTTCTAATATTGCAACAACACGTTCAACACCCATACCAGTATCAACATTTTTATTAGGTAAATCTGTTAATTTATTATCTATAGTTTTATTATATTGCATAAATACATTATTCCATATTTCAACCCATCTATCATCCTCTGGATCAAATTTATCAGGTATTTCATCATCACTTCTAAAATAAAAAATTTCAGAATCCGTTCCACATGGTCCAACTTCTCCTGCTATCCAAAAATTATCGTCTTTAGTAGGAGCAATTCTATCTTCACTTATTCCCAAGCTTAACCATTTATCATGAGTTTCCTGATCAAATGGTAATAATTCATTACCAGCAAATACTGTCACAGCTAATCTTTTAGTAGGAATTTTTAATACTTTAGTTAAGAATTCAAAGCTCCATTCAATTGATTCAGTTTTAAAATAATCTCCTAAACTCCAATTTCCTAACATTTCAAAAAAGGTATGATGTGTTTTATCCCCTACTTCATCTAAATCAACAGTTCTCATACATTTTTGAACAGAACATAATCTTTTTCCATATGGATGTGGTTGTCCCATTAAATATGGTATTAATGGTTGCATACCTGCTGTATTAAATAATACTGATGGATCATTTTCTGGTACAACAGGTGCACTAGGTATTCTCTTATGACCTTTACTTTCGAAAAAATCTAGGTATAAATCTTTTAAATTCATAATATCACCTTCTATATTTCATTTATTATTTCTAATAATCTATTTCTATACAAATCCATATCTCCATTATTTAAAATGAAATAATCTGCGAATGCTATTGGGCCTCCTTTAGCAATATTTTCTATTTCAGATATATCACGATTCATTGCTTGTTCTATACTTAATCCTCTTATCTGTCTTTCGTTTAATCTTGAATATCTAATATTTTTATCAACTACCACAGCAATCACTTTAATATTATCTATTTCTTCAGATAATATTTTATATTCATCCCATGAATATAGTCCATCTAAAACTACATCATTATCTTTAGAATATTCTTTAATTCTTGGTAAAAGTATTTTTGCAAACGCTCCCATACCTAGTTCACTTCTTAATTTTTCCCTTATATATTTTTCGTTTTCAGGAGTAACTTCTAAATTTTCTTCTTTAATCTTCTCCATTGTCACTCCACCAAAATATACTTTTTTATAACCAAGTTCATTTTCCAAAATTTCTGTTGCTATTGATTTACCGGAACCACACATTCCAACTATTGCAATTACTTTTCCCATTTATTTTTCCTCCACTAATTTCTCTTTTGTATTTTTAGTTTCTGTTGCTAATTCATCATCGTCATCATCTTTTATAATATCATATTTTTCATCAAAGAATAACCATATTTGTTTTACAACGGAAATAAGTGGTGTAGAAATTACCATACCAATGATTCCCCAATAATGGCCGAATACAAGTAATCCCATTATAATTGTTACTGGATGTAACTTTGTTGTTTTACTCATAATATATTCTTGTAAGAAATTTCCTTCAAAGAATTGAATAACTAAAATTGCTACTAAAGTTAATATACCTATTGTAGGACTCATTGAAAAAGCAACTATTACAGCTGGCACTGCTCCAATATAAGGACCTACATATGGTATTACATTTGTTATAGCACAAAATACTGCAAATAATAATGGTGCTTTAAGTCCTATTAATCCAAATGCTATAGAACATATTCCAAACACTACAGTAGCATCTATTAATACACCAGTAACATAATTTCTAAGTGACCCATTAATTGTATCTGCTAAATTTGATGTTTCTTTTCTAAATTTTTTAGGAATTAAAGATTGAATTGTTTCACCAACATTTTCAAAACTAAGTAAAAAGAAAAATCCAATTACTAATCCAACTACAAAACTTGATATACCAGATACTAATGCTTTAATTATATTTACAATATAAGTTGATAAACCAGATGTTAAATCTGTAGATGTTTTTTCTAATTGTTCAATAATATTACTTTTTATAGCATCTATATCAAGTCCTTCTATTCCTTGTAATTTACTTAAAGTATTATCAAAGAATGCTTCAATACTCTTAAATAAATTAGGTATAGTTTTAATAAATGCTATTATTTGATCATATAGTATAGGAAGTATTGAACCAACTATTAATGCTATTATTCCTAGAAATAATATATATATAATTACTACGCCAATGACTCTTTTTACACCCTTTTTTCTAAAATAGTTAACAACTGGATTAAATAACCAAGCTATAACTAATCCTATAAAAAGTGGACTTAATATTTGAATTATCTCTAATACATATTTCATGATATTTAATTCTTTAAACACTCTAAGTCCTATATAAACACACGCAAATAAAACTAATATATATACTACGTTTAATACGTTATGAGAAACTTTTACAAGCTCATTTATTCTTTTATAATTTACTTTTCCCCTGCTTTTTGTTTCTTTTTCCTCAAACATAATATCACCTTATGTAATTATATCAAATAATAATGTTTTAAACAATAAAATTATTAATAAAAAAAGAATTAAACTGTCATTAATTCTTGTTCTTTTTCCTTAAATTTTTCATCTACAATTTTATTATATTTATTTATTAATTCTTGTACATCTTCTTCACCAAATTTAATATCATCTGAAGAAAGCTCTAAAGCATTAACACTCTTATTTGCATCTTGTCTGATATTTCTAAGAGCAATTCTACAATCCTCTGCATAACTTTTAACTTGTTTAACATATTCTCTTCTAGTCTCTTCTGTAAGTGCTGGTATATTTAATATTATCATTTCTCCATTATTATTAGGAGTAATACCTATATTTGCTGCTAATATAGCTTTTTCTATATTACCTATACTACCTTTATCAAAAGGTTTAATACATAATTGACGTGCCTCAGGAATAGATATAGTAGCAAGTTGTTTTAATGGTGTATCAGTACCATAATAATTAACTAAAACACCATCTAACATAGCAGGATTTGCTCTTCCAGCACGTATATTAGTAAATCTTTTTTCCATATTACTAATTGCTTCTTCCATTTTTTCTTCTGTTTCTAATAAAATATCATCCATAATTTTTTTCTCCTTCATATTTTAATAATTTTATATTACTAAATTATCTGTATTAATTATATCATAAACAAAATAAATTTTATACTATTTTTAAAATCCACTTCTCTTAAACATTTTTTCTAAATCTAACTTGGTATAAAATACTATAGTTGGTCTACCATGTGGACAATTATATGGATTTTTACATTCTCTTAATTCATCAATTAAACTTTGCATCTCATCTAACGTAATACTAGTATTTGCTTTAATACTCATCTTACATGCTACAGTAGCACATATATGATCATAAAATCTATCTAAATTAAAGCTTTTTTCTCGTTTAATTACCATATCAATCATCTCTTTTATTACATCTTCTATATCTCCTTTATGTACCCATATAGAAGACTGTAACCATACAGGATGAGCTTTAATTATAATAGAATTAATACCAAATTCTTCTATTATAAATCCCATATCAGTAAGTATTTGTAAATTCTCTTTTAATACCATATATTCATTATTCGAAAACTCTATAGTAAGAGGAACTAACATTTGCATACTTTCATGCTTTCTTTCACTCATTTTCTCTCTTACAATCTCATAATTGACTCTTTCTTTAGCCGCATGTTGATCAATTATATACATTCCATTTTCATTTTGACATATTATATAAGTACCATGTACTTGTCCTATAGGATACATAATAGGTACTTTATCTTTAACATCATCATGTACAATGTATTCCTCTTCTTTTTCATTTATAAAATCATCATTTATAATCAAATTAGTTTCATCATACAAAGGTTTATCAAAATCTAATTTTAGCTTACTTTGTTTTTGTATAGGTTTATCTATAACTTTTTCTTCTTCTTTTGGAATATCAAATTCAAGAACTTGTTCCTGCAATCTTTCTTTTTTTTCATCTTTTTTAGTTTCGATATGTGGTATAAGTGTCTTTTCACTTATTTTATTCCTTATCATATTAAAAACTAATTCATTTAAACTATCTTGCTTACTAAATTTTACATCCATCTTTGTAGGATGAATATTTACATCTACTAATGATGTATCAACTTTTATATTTAATATTGTAACTGGATATCTATTATCAGGTTTATATGAATGGTATGCTTCATTTATATATCTATTTAATTCAGCATTTTTTACTATTCTTCCATTTACTATTGTTATCATGGCATTTCTATTAGCTCTATGTATCTCTGGAAGAGAAGTATATCCTTCTACTTGATAATCATTATTTTCTCCATTAATAGCTAACATTTTTTTAGTGATTGACAAACCATATATATAATTAATAACTTTTAATAAATTATTTGACCCATCTGTTTTAAGTATAACTTTTCCATCATTTATTAAAGTAAATCTAATATCTGGCCTTGAAAGTGCTAATTTATTCATATATTCTGTTATATTTGCTAATTCAGTATATAAACTTTTTAAATGTTTTAATCTTGCTGGAGTATTATAAAATATATCATTTACTATTATTACTGTACCTGTTCTTGCATCACTATTTAAAACAGATTTAATCTTTCCACCTTCAATTACAACAGTAGTTCCAACCCCACCTTGTGAAGTAATTAATTTTACTTTACAAACAGATGCTATTGAAGCAAGTGCTTCACCTCTAAATCCTAAAGTAGATATATGGTATAAGTCATCTTCATCGTAGATCTTACTTGTAGCATGTCTATTAAAACAATTAATAGCATCCTCCTTATCCATACCTTTTCCATTATCTATTACTTTTATTTCTTTAATACCAGATTCAATTAATTCTACCCTAATATCATCACTTTTAGCATCTATACTGTTTTCTACTAATTCTTTAACTACAGAAGAACATCTTTCAACAACTTCTCCTGCTGCTATTTTATTTGCTAATATTTCGTCTAATAATTTAATAATTGCCATTTAATCACCAATTTAATTATACAACAAAAGTCTACATTTGTAGACTTATTTTTTTATTTTAGACATTTTATGTAACT
Source organism: uncultured Bacilli bacterium (assembly GCA_947581765.1). Lineage (GTDB taxonomy): Bacteria > Bacillota_I > Bacilli_A > RF39 > UBA660 > UBA5578. The sequence goes on along the minus strand of CANPVU010000009.1, from coordinate 29,713 downwards.
GTGAATCTATTTCTTTTACCTCATCAATTAATTCTTTCTTCCTATTAAGTAATTGTTTAATATTCTCAGTTTCCTCTAATATCTCACTTAAATTTAAATTAGAATCTAAAAGTGATGTTTCAATCGAAGTTTCCCTTTGTAAAAACAATTTTATTTTGCTTACTATATCTTTGTACATATATGCTTTATTATAACTTTTTCTTCCACCATCAAATTGTGGTAGTGCTAATTTTCTATCTATAATAGCTTCTTTATATACAGCAAGTAAATATTCATCTGGAACATAATATATACAAAACATATCTCTTATTACTGCATTTACACACATCTCATAAGTTTTAAATTCTGCTGGAATATATCTTAATGAATTTGGACTAGAGTGGAAAGCTATATTACAATAATTTTTAGTTCTTAATTCTTTTGGAATATATTGTAAAGTAACACCATTTTTTAAAAGTGCTATTTCAATTATTTTTTCATCCATCAAATTATTAGGCACATTTCTTAATGCCATAGGATCATTTGTAACAGCACATAAGCACATTTCATATGTTATTTCTTCTTCATCAAAATATCCTAAAGTTAATCCATAATAATCAATAAGTAGTAAATAAAATTCTTCATTTTGTAATTCTGTTGGAATATTTTTTGATTTTAATATTTTTCCAGGTCCATCTGTATTTGATAATAATTTTTTTGAAAAAGTCCAATTAGTATTTTGTTGTCTTATTTCATTTTCAAGTTCAGGTTTTCTATTAGGAATAAAATGTTTTTTGAATGATATATTTATTAACTGTTGCGTATTATTATCTTCTAATAAAAAATTTAACTCTTTTTTTCTTTTTTCTAAACTAATTACAGTGTAATTCATAAAATCACCACTTCTTATTAAAATAAATAACTTATGGTTGTTTATGGTATCACATATATATAATTGTGTCAAATTCACACAATTATATATTATTTAAAATTTCCATTAGTTTTATATCATTAATTACTTCTACATCACTATAATTATAGTCTAAAATATTTTCATTAACATCAAAATAGAAATAATTATCTTTTATTTGTCTAATATTATCTATTGTAATATTAAGATATAAAGAAAGATAGTATTTAATATTTTCTAAATTATAGAATTCTTCTTTTATATGTATAGTAGGTAGTTCATTATTTAATTTATTAGATAAAATTTTATTATCTTTTATATTTATAAATTTGATAGTTATTTCATCATTTTTATCCACTTTATTTACCTCTTTTCTACGTATATTGTATCAAAAAAGAGGTAATAAATCACCTCTCATTTTATAATTATTAAATAATTTAATTATATATAAGAAACCGAAAATAATTATTTCAGTATATATTATAAGATTTCATCCTTTATATTTGGATTACTTAATAATTCTATTAATATATCTATTTCTTCTTTTGTATTATAAAAATATAAACTCATTCTACAAGTATTTTTAATATTTATTTCATTTTTTAACATTTTAGCACAATGATTTCCTGCTCTAACACATACTTTATATTTATTTAAATAAATTGCTAAATCTTGAGAAAAAATACCTTTATAATTAAATGTTATTATACCAGATTTTGAAGATTCATTATAAAGTATTATGTTATCTAATTGCTTTAATTTACTAATAGCATACTTTTTTAATTCTAATTCATAACTATGTATATTATCCATTCCAATTTTATTTAAATACTCTATTACTTTTCCAAAACCTATTACACCTGCAATATTAGGAGTACCTGCTTCATAAAAATGTGGCGGTTCATGGTATAAAACTTCTCCATCAGAATCAAAGTTTCCATTCATTCCTCCACCTACTATAAGTGGTTTCATTTTTTTTAATAAATCATATTTACCATATAATACACCAACTCCAGTTGGGCCACACATTTTATGAGCAGAAAATGCTAGAAAATCTACATCAAGTTCTTTTACATCCACTTTCATATGAGGTACTGACTGTGCTCCATCTACTACAACTAAAATATTATTCATGTGAGCAAACGAAGTAATATCACCTATTGGTCTTACATCACCTATTACATTAGTAATATGAGCTAAAGATATAACTTTTGTATTTCTAGTTACACTCTTTTTTACATTTTCTAATGTAACAGTATGTTCTTCTGTTAATGGAATATATTTTACAACAATTCCTTTTCTTTTTGCTAACTCAAACCAAGGTAATACATTAGATGCATGTTCACTTTCAGTTATTAATACCTCATCACCTTCATTTAAATAAGAATCAAAATAACCAAGTACAATTTTATTTAATGAGTCAGTAGCATTATTCGTAAATATTATTTCATTTACATCGGCATTAATAAATTCACTAACTAAAAATCTACTTTTTTCATATTCTTCATCAACTTTTAAACTTATATCATAATCTCCTCTGTGAGCATTAGCACTATAATTATTATAATAATCTGATATAGTTTCAGATAATATATATGGTTTTAATGTAGTTGCTCCATTGTCAAAATAGATTATTCCACTTTTTAAAAGATTAAAATCATCTCTATTTATAATATCACCTCCAATATTCTTTTATTTTTTGTAAAATAATTTTTATAATACGTTTATTTTTCAAATTACTTAATAAGAAACCTCTAATTAATAATTTACTTGCATCTTTTAATGATATTCCTCTGCTTTGTAAGTAAAATAATTCCTCGTTATTAAATCCACCAATAAGTGCTGAATGATTTGCCTGTGTATCATACTCATTTATGTATAAATTTGGCCTAATTTCACACTTATTATCCGTTAAATTAATAATATGATTATTTTGATTTACAACACAATTTTTATATCCTTTATCTACATAACCTGATACATGAAATGATACTTTTCCGCCATCTAAGCATACAGCATTATTTCTAATTTCACTTTTTGACTCACTATTATTATGATTAACAACTATATCATAAGACTCTTTAGTAGTAGCAAGAGATTTAAAATTATAAATGATACTACTTTTGCAACCATCTAAATTTACTATAACCATTTCCCTTGGATTATTAGAATTTACAAATTTTTCAATATTAATACTACTTTTTTCTGCTAAATTAAATGTATATTGTACTTTTGATTTATTACCTTGTTTATATTCATATAAATTTAAATTAACATTAGGTTTTAAATTAAATACTATATCTACTTTTGAATTATCTAAATTACTATCTAATTGTATATCACAATTTTTAAATACATTAATAATTAATTTTGTTATTCCAAATACATTTGTACGTATATTTGAGGTAACTTCTATACTTTTTGTAATTTTCTGTAATATAATTTCTTCTTTATCTATTAATATCTTATTCATTTTCTAAAAAATCCTTCACGATACAAGTACCAGTTATTTGTTTTTTTTCTTCAAATTCTGAATATCCGTTATCCTCTATATACTTAACTAATGATGACGAACCACTTTTTACAATTTTACCATTCATCATAATATGTACAAAGTCTGGTTTTATGTAATCTAATAATCTTTGATAGTGAGTTATAACTAGTAATCCACAATTCTCTTTGTTTTTATATTCTGTTACATTTTCTCCAACAATCTTTAAACTATCTACATCTAATCCCGAATCTATTTCATCTAATATAACAATTTTTGGCTTTAACATGTACATTTGTAATATTTCATTTTTTTTACGTTCTCCGCCACTAAAACCTTCATTTAATCCTCTATGTATAAAATCTTTAGAAAAGTTTAACTTTAAAGAAGTAGATTCTACATCTTTAACAAATTGTAATAATTTAAAATTTTTCTGTTCTTTACCTTGTACAGCAACTCTTAAAAATTCAGCATTACTAACACCTTCAACAGTAATTGGTGATTGCATTGTCAAAAATAAACCTAGTCTTGCTCTTTTATCTGTTGTCATAGAAAGTATACTTTCATCATTAAATAAAATATCTCCTTGTAAAATCTTGTATTTAGTATCACCCATTATTACTTTAGATAAAGTACTTTTTCCAGTTCCATTTGGTCCCATAATTACATGAGTCTCACCACTTTTAATTTCAAGATTAAATCCATCCAAAATTACTTTATCCTCAACCTGCACTTTTAAATCTATAATTTTTAATGTATTCACAGAATCATCTCCGTATTTAATTATACTAAATATTAAATTAAAAATAAACATTTTGATTAAACAAATATTATATTTTATATGTTATAATTATACTGGAGAGTGATAAAATGGATTGTATTTTTTGTAAGATAGTTAACGGAGAAATTCCATGTTATAAAATATATGAAGATGACACTGTAATTGCTTTTTTAGATGTTAATCCTAAAAGTAATGGACATACGCTTATTGTTCCTAAAGAACATACTCTAGATATTACAACAATAGATGATAATGTTTTATTACATATATTTCAAATAGCTAAAGAAATAGCTAAAACACTACAAAATAAACTTAATATAAAAGGATACACTTTAGCACAAAATAACGGTAAACCACAAGAAGTTAAACATTTCCACTTACATATAATTCCTGTTTATGATAATGAAGAAGAGTTAATTGAAGTAGAAGAAATATACAATAAAATTACACAATAATTCATAAAAAAAGTATAGTTTGATTATCTATACTTTTATTTTTTTATTAATCTATAACATTTTGGATCATCTAACGTTTCCTTAGAAATAATAATTATCTTAGAACCCAAAGGCTCACATTGTAATTCAAATTCTACTTTCTTTAAAGAATTATTTATAGTTCTTTTTATTCCCCTAAAACCAGATTTTTCTTGGAGTGCTAATGCACATAATTTTTCTAAATAAGATTCCTCAAATGTTAAAGTTGCATTATAATTTTTTAAGAAAAACTGTTTTTTTATTCTAATTGGAGATAACATACTTCTATTTAATTGTTCATATATCATTTCTTCTGTTATTTCATTATATTGAACTATTAAATTAAATCTTCCAATTAATTCTGATATCATTCCAAAATCTATAATATCTTTAGGAGTTATTTTAGGATTACTATTTACTTTAGTATTATCAAAACCAATTGTCTTCTTTTTCTTTTCAAACAATGTTTCAAAAGCACCACCTGCTACAATACTCATCATACTAGTATCAATTACAACTCTTTGTTCAGAAAATTTATCTATTTCTACAACATACTTACTACCTTCTATAAATTTTAATAAAGCTTGTTGTACTCCTATATCACTAACACCAGCACCTTTTGCTGCAAGTTTATCTATTTCATCAAAGAAAACTATTGCTCTATTAACTTTTGATATATCTTTGTTACACATATGATACAAGTTTTTAAGTACATCATCTATATTCTGTCCTTCATAACCTGATTGAACTAATAAATTACAATCAATACTTATTACTGGAATATCAAGTATTTTTTCAAGTAAATCAAATAACAAACTTTTACCACTACCTGTTGGTCCAATTAATAATGGTTTAATTATCTCACTAGGATTAGTAGCATTCATATTATTTATAATTGAACTTATCATATCTTCAACAGCATCGTCCTGCCCAACTAATGAACTTGTTACAAAATCATAAACTTCTTTTGCTGATATTTGAGAAGATGCAGTTCCTACTTGAGGTTCTTTTGCTTCATTATCTGATTTTTGTTTTACATCAAAGTAAGTGACTTTTGTTCCAGTAGCATTTGTCACTACTTGTTCAACTCCTTTTTCTTCTTTTAGTTGTTTTAAAGCTTTAGTTCTTTTCAAAAATTCAGATAATTTATCCTTCAACTTTTTTATATCTGTAAATTGAAGAATATCTTCTAATTGCATACTTGTAAGTGTAACTGTTTCATCATTATCATCTGTACTATATAAAATTTCTTTAGAAAGCGCTACTATTGTATCATAAGAAATAGAACATAAATCAATTTTTTCATTATAGTTATCTATAATACCAATTAATAAACTACCTCTTAAATTATCACTAAATTTTTCTAATGCTTCCTTCTCATCAGATACATTATACATATTTTTTAAATCTTTAGGTGTTATATCATAGTAATATGTAAGATCAATACTAGAAGTTACAATATCATAATTATCACATTCATAATAAGGATTACCTATATTATCTATAAATGAGTTATCACTAGGATCAAATACTCCAAAAGAACAACTACATGGTAAAAAAATAATAAGGTCATCTGATATTAATTGTCTTTTATATATCATAGCATATACATCTTTCTTTTTTTGATTTTTCATACCATCGCCCCTATAAGTTATTATTATATCATAGACTTAAATTTTTTATACAAAAAAAGTATTATTTATTAATTAATACTTTTTTTGAATTATTTGAAATTATTTCATTAATTTGTCCTTTAAAATATGATTTATATTCTTCTTCTGTTATTTTAGGAAGCTCTAATTCTTGTTGTTCACAATTTATGTTATTAATCATACTTAAAACATAAATTATATAAAAATTTATTTTTGAAGATTGGCTATTATCTATATTTAATACAATATTTTTAATTGTACAATATTCATTTTCAATCAATGTAATAGCTTGACTAGATAAATTATTCATACATTCTTCTTTTTGCTTTAATAAATTGTTTAAAAGACTACTTTGACTTTCATAATCACTTTCGATTTTAGATTTACTAGTATAAGAATCATTTATTTTAGAGACATTTATTCCTTCATTAGTTAATGTTGCTATTATATTAGTCATCTTGTTATGTTCAACCATCATCATTTCATACATTTTATCAATTTTTAACTTAAGCTTATCTATTTTAATTTTTAATTTTGATATCTCTTTTCTAAAAATATGTTTCTTTAATTTATTAGAACTTAAATTTTCCATTTTAACAGTTAATTTGCCTTCTAATTTGCTTGTTAAATCAAGCATTGTTGTAACATAAGCTGAAACCTTTTTTTCTAATTTAATTTCTTCACTTATTAAATCAAAATTTTTCTTCAACAATTCTAAATTCTCTACATTTTCTCTTGTACTACGTATATCACAATCTAAATTTATTATTTTACTTAACTCACCTATTAATTTTTTATTTATGAGTATAGACATTATTTTATTTAAAACGTTTACATGAATATTAGTATCACTATATATTATTTGTCCAAAGTAATAATTTTCGTGAAAATCTTTACTATCAATTATATCTTCATAACATTGGCAAGATAACTGATTTTGTAAATTCAAATCATAATTACATTTCTTAGCTACATATTCATAAAGCAATGTTCTAACCCTACCTTTTAGTTCTTTTAAGTTCTTAATAGAATAAACAATACTATCTAGACTCTTACTACCACAATATGGATAATACTGACTATTTTTTAATATAATTCTTTCTTTCTCTTTTTTTAATTCATTTAATTGTATATCTATCTCATTTTCAATCATACCTATTATATCCGAATTTTCAATTTGACCAATTCTTGTTTTATATAATTTATTTGTCTGCATAATTGATAAGAAAGATTTTAATCTATCAATAATTACTCTATCATCTATTTTTGAATCATTGATTAAATAGTCTATTTCGTTTATTACTTGTTCGTAATTCATTTATACCCCCACCTAAACTTTAAATATAATAGCACTTTATTAAAAAAAAGTAAATTTGAAGTTAGTAATCTAATTATCAAATTTACTTTTTATAAAATTTATAAGTGCAATAATAAGAATTATTGGATAACCTATATATTTATATGACAATGTATTAATGACTTTATCATCTATCATATTAGCCTCATCATCACTTAGCATATTATCTTCTTTTAAATAACTAATAGCACTTTCTATTTTTCTTCTTTCTAGTGATATAAATAATAACTGAACTATTACTGTTATACCCAAAGTAATTAAACTATATCTTAAAAATTTAAAATCTCTTAGAATAGAACTTGCAACAATACCTATATAAGATATATATGTAATAATATTTATTATAGGTATTAATAAATTTCTCAATTTTAATAATGAGTTACCATTTTTATGTTCTATAGCAGCACTACATTCTATAGCAGATAATAACATATCAGATATAGATGTTCCATCAAATACATCTTTTGGTAACCTAATTACTTTTCTATTACTATCATATCCTTGTTCTAATATATACTTTGTTTCAACAACATATACATTATCAAGATTGTTTTTAGATAATATTTTTTCTGCTACTTCGCTACCACTTAAATTTTGAATATTATCTATCTTTTTATACTTTTTATAAATACTATTAGTACTAAAATATGAAATTACACTTACTAATATAATAATTAATACTAATATATCAAATATTAAAAAAGACATTATTATTTCACCTCATATTTCGTACCCTCACGTGTATCCTTAAGTATTATTCCTTTTTCTAATAATTCGTTTCTAATTTGATCTGCGAGTGCAAAATCTTTTTCTTTTTTTGCATTATTTCTAAGTTCTATTTGCTTTTTTATATATTCATCAAGCTCATGTACTTTTTCATCTTCATCAACTAAATTTAATGATAAAACCTCATCAAATTTCTTTATTAAATATTTTTTCTTGGCATTTGTTAAATCACTTTTTAAAACATCATATACAATTGTAATAGCTAAAGAAGTATTTAAATCATCTGCTAATGCTTCTTTAAATTCATTCATATATTTATCTGTATCACTACTATCCTCTTCATTTCCTAAATTAGAAATTCTACTTTTTAATTTAGAATACGCTTGTTGCATATTATCTAGTATATCATACGAAAATACTAAGACTTTTCTGTAATGAGAATTTAAGCACATAAAACGATATACTAATGGATTATATCCCTTACTTTCTAATAACGATACTGTTAAAAATTCTCCCTTACTTTTTGACATTTTACCACTTTGATCGTTTAAATGTTCTCCATGAACCCAATAATTACACCATTTATGTCCTAAATAACTCTCAGATTGTGCTATTTCGTTAGTATGATGAGGAAATATATTATCAATTCCTCCACAATGAATATCTAAATATTCTCCTAAATACTTAATACTTATTCCACTACATTCAATATGCCATCCTGGATAACCATATCCCCAAGGGCTATCCCATTTTAATTCCTGATCATCAAATTTAGATTTTGTAAACCATAATACAAAATCAGCTTGATTTCTTTTATTAAAATCCTCTTCTACTCCTTCTCTTACTCCAACTACCATTTCATCTTCCTTATGATTAGTTAAAACGTAATAATCATTTAATTTTGATGTATCAAAATATACATTTCCACCAGATAAATATGCATAACCATCATCTAATAATTTTGATATTATTTTTATATATTCATCAATATTTTTTGTAGCTGGCGAAACAATATCAGGCCATCTAATATTAAGTTTTTTACAATCTTTTTTAAATTCTTCAGTATAATAATCAGCTATTTGTAAAACAGTTTTATGTTCCCTTTTAGCCCCTTTTAACATCTTATCTTCACCAGAATCAGAATCGCTAGTAAGATGTCCTACATCAGTGATATTCATACATCGTTTAACATTATATCCAAGAAATTTTAATGATTTTTCTAATATATCCTCAAATATATATGTTCTAAGATTTCCTATATGAGCAAAATGATACACAGTAGGACCACATGTATACATCTTAACCTCATTTTCATCTATTGGTACAAATTTCTCAACACTATGTGTTAATGTGTTATACAACTTCATAATATCACCCATTCTATTAAATTTAATTATATAATCATTTACTACTAAATTATATCATAATAAAAGTAAGAATAACAGAACAAAATTAATCTTATATAATTAGCATAATAAAAGAATGACTTTTGTCATTCTATTTTTCCGAATAATATGTTGATGGTTGTGTAGTGTAAACATATGCATTATCACCCATTTGATAATCATAAACAGCACTATTTTTACTAGCACATACACCATCTATCATAAGTGCTATCTCATCATCTACAGCTGATATTGTTGTAGTACCATCTACTAATTCCATCATATCAGAGTAAACCTGATTATCAATTTTAGACTTATTATTTAACAATCCATAATATGTAATCCAGTTAACTACTTGTGCTCCACCTTTATTTAAAGCATTTTTATCTAATTTGATTTCTTCATATCCTGTTGATTCCTTATCAGAAACAGCAACACGTGCAGTAATATAAGATTCACTAGCATATGCAGAATAATCTAACAATTTTTTTATTGATTCTTCTACTTGATTTTCTGAACCAACATGAAGAGTATGTACTTCTTTTACGATAGCATCTACAGAAAGAATATCTTCTTTACTTTCAATAAAGTAATGTCCATAATTATATAATTTACTAGAATCAGTTACACTCATATTATACATTTCAATTTTAGAAACAGCACTCTCTGCTAAATGTAATGTATTTGTTAAATCAAATCCAGATGGATACATAAAAGTATTAAATACAGCTACATTATTAGAATCTTTTACAAAATAATCTATATTAGCTATTGTATAAAGTGCAAATGACTCTTCTTCTGTTACTCCCATAAATGATACTTCTTTACTCAATAATCCAAGTTGATTAAATACCATATCTTTAACCTTACTTGCACCTTCTAATGAAGTTGGAGGATTTAATGCATCTGCTGCTCCACTTAAAGATGCCCAATCTATTTCAATTTGAGATAGAACATTATGAGCATTTAAGCTTAAATCAACTTCATTTCTTCTTTCTTCACTAATATAATTTCTAGATGAAACTGAGATATCTTGCATTATATTTTCAGCTGCAAATATAGCACCTTTAGATAATTCAACTTCAGCAACATCCAAAATTTTACCTGTTCCTAAAGTAAATTCTTTAACTTCATTAAATATACTCTCTACTCTATCAATTTGTTCTTGAGTTGGATTTTCAACCTTTGATAAATTTAACATCTCTCGTGCGCTATCTTCAAGATATGATAAAACTTTAGAATCTTTTTCATTAGCAGTCATGAATAAATTTCTAAAAGAGTAAAAGTTATTACTATCAGTTAATGAAATATTATATTCACGAATTTGAGATAAAACATTATATGATTGATTCATCTCATCTTCAATATCAATACCATTACTTCTATCAAAATAATCATATAAAACTTGTGCATTTGTAGCTTTTAAATAATCACTATTTAATATATACAAAGTTGTATCAAAACTATCTCTATTAGGATTATTTATTTTATCTTTAACCGTATTCCAAGCATTTTCTTCAAAAGTATTCCATGCTGAATTAGCTGAATTATTATTTAAAGCTGTATCAGTTGTTTCTTGCGAATTTAATGATGGTGTTTCTGTTGTATTAGTTGTTGTTACTGTACTATCAGTATTAACTGCAGCTTTTTTATCATTATTGCCACATCCAACAAGTGGAGTTATTAAAAGTGCTGCTGTAGTAGCAAGTGCTACTACTTTTTTATTTACCTTGTTAAAAAAGTTTTTTATACCCTTACTTATTTTCAAATTTTTAATACTATTATCCATTATATCCCCTCTCCCATAAGATGGGTCTTATAATACCACTTATAAAGTATTTTGTCAAATAAAAAAATATCTATTTTTTTTCAAATTTTTTTAAAATACTATTGCATTCGATTAATAATTATGTTATATTTAAGAAGTCAATGTGACATGGATCTTTAGCTCAGTTGGTTAGAGCATCCGGCTCATAACCGGGCGGTCGTAGGTTCGAGTCCTACAAGATCCACCACTTGCAAGTGTGGCGAAATTGGCAGACGCACTAGACTTAGGATCTAGCGGAGTGATCCATGGGGGTTCAAGTCCCTTCACTTGCACCAGTAACAAATCTGTTCGAACTTTTTCGAATTTAATATAGAGAACTTGTAAAAAGTTCTTTTTTATGTTACTATGAATATGTCAAGGAAACTTGCATAAAATAAAAAAGGATACATTTGATTGGGCTAATCAAATGCAATCCCTTATTTAGGATAGCATCTGAAATCAACAAATGTTGAAATCAGATGCTTTTGCTATTTTAGAAGTAAAATAATTACGACTAAGAATAGGAGTAATATTATAATAAATTGAGAAAATTCTCTTTTTGTCATAAGTATCGCCACCTTTCTTTTATCCTTTGATAAATAGAAAGGGAAAGCATCTGATATATTCCAAATGTATCTAGTAATATTATATCAAACATTAGTTCACAGTACAATAGAAATTGGTAATAAAATGATAGCAACAAGACGAAGGGCTTTTACAATAAAAGTTCTTTTTTTCATTGTATCCCTCTTTTCTTTCTCAAGATCAGAGGACGACATTCACATCAAATATTCCAATGAATATTAAACTTAATTTAAGTGGTACAACTTGTTAATAAAAAATCTAAAAAAAAGATGATTTTGATAAATAAACTTTTTCATTACCATCTTTTTTATAGTCTCTTATTATTTCTTGTTAGTTTTTTTACTTTTGAGCGTTCTTCTACTCTATTTTGAAGTTCAGGTATTATAAAGGTATCATTATTAACACTATGAAATTCTATAATTTCATAAGTATCATATTGTGGATTATATTCTTTATACTGTTTTAATAAATCTATGTATGATTGTATTCCACCCTTTCTATCAAATTTTTTTTCACTTTCTCGTATAACAAAAGTTGCTGAACCATCATTAAATGTTGCAAATACACCAACGTTATAGATTTTATTTTCTAGTGTTTTAGTCTTAAATCCATCTAAATTTGTTGTATTTAAAGCAAGTTTGTTATAAAAAGATATAAAATCTTTTAAAAGGCGATGTCCCGGACCATTATAGAACCAATATATAGGTTCAAAAGGAAAAGACATATTAGACTGTTCTTTAGTGAGTTGAACTTTCTTATAAACTCCTTTATCTTCTTTAACTATAGCAAATAATGCTCGCTTGCATCCTATATCATATGGTCTTAAATACAAAACGTTGTCTGGATTTTGAATAATATTATTTAAATTTTCATCGATATATACTAAGGGATATGCTAAGGGCATTTTAAAAACCTCCATTTTTTAAAGATGTAACTTTAAAGCTTCTCTTCATTGTGAATATTGTAACATATTTTCATCCATACAACAAGATTCATAACTTTTATGAAAATATTATCAATAATTGATAATGGATTAAAGAATAGAATTTATAGAGTTCTTAAAAGATAAATTCTTCTCTAACGATAAATATGATATCTTTATCAACGAATTATATGATGAAGATATAATTGATGACAATAATATTAGTATAATACAAAATAATAAAAATAATGACAAAAGTGATTATTTTGAACGATAAATATGTTAAAATAGTAGTAGTTAAGGGAGGTTTACTTTATGGATATAAAAGAGGAATTAATAAAATTAAGAGAAAAAATAAAAGGAGCGTTTACGAGTGAATCTGCTAAAGCACTTGCAGGCCATTTAAAAAATTCTAAAATGGTCGTATTAGATGATAAAGTAGATGAATTTATCGATTGGTTTACTGAAAATATGGTTAAAGGTAATTATACTGATATAGGAGAATATTTAATTCCTATTGATATGAGAAATTTTATTGAAAAAATGGCAGTTTGGTATGAATTAAGATATCCAGATTATGAGATAAATAGAATAATGCCTGGCTCATCACAAGAACAAATTGATATAAATGAAGTTATGTTTAAAAATAACCAATATATAAATGATATATTAGACGAAGATTCAGAGATTAAAGATTTAGACTGGGCTGAATTTTACAATACTAAAGCATTTATTAATTCACTTTCATGGAGTGAAAGATATGTATTTTCAAGACCTAAATATCCAAATATTGTTTATTGGAATCTTGGACATGGTATCGCACATTTACACTTAACTCGTAATGGCTTTGTTGAAATGGCTGAATATATGGATTGTGTAATACATGGAATATCTAATGAAGAATTAGAAGGTAAAAATATAAAAGAAATAGTTAATATGTTAAAGGAAAGAGATGTAAAATTTCCAGAGAACAATGAATTTGAAAAAGCAATTAAAGATTATGATAATTGTGTTTATCAAAGAGAAGAAATGTTAAATTGTGTAATGTATAGAATTATTGAACGTGGTGGAAATAGATTTGGACCTCGTAGGGCTTTCTTGTTTGCAAAAGAATTTGGTAGAAATATTGATATACCAATGGCATATGGTGTTGATAGTTCTGATCCAGGACTTAGATTATTTGTGAATGAATATATTAAAGCAGGTGGAGATAAAAATTTGGTTTGCTATATTGGATATGGATCAAGAGCAAGTAAATATGAAAAACTTTCTACAATAACAATTCAAGAACTTATAATGACACAACATAATAATGATGCTACTTTTTATACGCCTGAAGAAGATGAACTTCATCAAAGATTAGTTAATGTTTTATATAGTCGAATAAATCAGAGTGAGTTAACAGAAGAACAAAAAAAGGAAAAAGATGAGGAAGTAAAGCAATTAAGACTACAAAGAAAATTAGAAAAAAGTTATCAAACTCGTAAATAAGTATTTAATTATTTGACAAAGAAGAAATTGAAAAAGAAGATTTTAAGTATTAATGCTTAAAATCTTCTTTTATTAATAACATACTTAACAATCAGTATAATAGTAATGAACAGTTAATTTTTCCATCATGAAGTTCTATCTTGAAATGTGCTTCCTAAAAATCTTTTCCATGATGTTTCAAAACTTTTGTTAGCTACTAAAGTGTCTTCTTTATGAGTTGTAACTTGTATTATTAACTCTTCTTTAACTGCCTTGTCTGTAACTTTTCCTTTTACTTCTATTTCAAAAATCTTAGAATAATCCTCTTTTTACATAAAAAACTGAAACATATCCAAGAATGATAATACTAGGAAATTCTTTCATCTTAATAAAAGAAAAAGATGACTTTGAAAGGTAGTCATCTAATATTCATTATTTTTTACGTTTAAAAGTTATTGCAAACGCACTTTTAGCTCCAAAAGCATTTGTCATATAGGAATAAGTTACTAATTCCCAACCTTCTTCTTGCTGTTGATTTAAAAATTCATCTAGTTTTTCAAGGTCCTTTGGACTAGCACTGTCGTTAAATCCCAATTTTAAACTAGATTCTAGTAATTCAGTTTTGAACTCGTACATTAACACACCATTCTCTCATAAATAATTGTATCATATTTTTAAAAATTAATGTATAATTATTTATAAATTTATTGTACAATATTATATTTAATGAAATTATCTATTTTAAAAAATAGTAAAACTAAAGCTGGTAAAGATTAAAAAATAATAAAAAATTTTTAATAATTATGATAGAATGTTAGGTAAGAATTGAGTTTTATATATCAAAATCGTTGACTAGGTGAAAAATTGTAGATTACTACGTCTATCACACCAGATAGATAAGAAACTTGGAAAAAAGTTGAATATAAAAAAATTATTGGAGGTAGCTATATGAACAATAAAAGTAATAAACAAATAGAAAAAGCAAGGCAATTTTGTCAAGACGTAAAAATACTTGCTCAAAAATATAATGTACCATTTTTTGTTGTAACAGATGGAGCGAGTGCTACATCTAATAATGGCTGCCCTGCTATAAAAAATGCAAGAGATAATCATATTTTATGGGAAAAAGAAAATGGATATGATCCCAACGAAGATTGGAGTAAAGATTTTTAATTATTATGACAAAAGAGTAATTATTCTCCAAATAATTAAATTATATGTAATATTTTAAATTAATTTTTTATAAATTTGATAAGTAAAAAAGAAATATTATAGTTATTAAATAAACGTCCCCTATTATTAAATTAGCTGTTAAACCTGGTTAATACTAATAAAAATTATATATTTTTTAAGTTTATTATTGACTTAGACTCATTTTTATGGTATTTAGTAATATACACGTCTTTGATTTAAAGGTATAGTTTTTGTTAGGAGGGATTATATGAAAACTAATTTATCTAATCTTATGAATATTGCAAATGATGAGGAAAGAAAGTTCACAGAATATGGATATGCTCTTAAAGATTATGCTTACAGCATATCAACTCAAGAACTTGATGGTACAATCAATGTAATTGAGGATAGAAAAGAAGATTTTGAAACAGCATTCAAAAATTATAATGAATCACAACAAAAATTAACTAAAATAAAATCTATTATGTACGAAAAAAATAATAGTCTTAAACTATCAGATGGTCGTACAATACAAGAAGCAATTGTAGATAATGCTAACCTTAGAAAGATGAAAGTAATATACAGTTCTTTATTAACAAAAAAGAATACAAAGCAAAGAATCACAGAAGTTCATAATTCTTATTTCGAATCAAAAACAATTAATTTTGATTCAAAAAAACTTCAAGAAGAATATGATAGAATCGAAAAGAAGATTCAAGATACTGACTTTGAAATATCTAAATTAAATTCTATAGAATTTGATATAGAATTATAAAAAAATAGGTGCTTACAAAGTTATCAAGTAAGTTAAATGGATTAGAATTACAGCCTATACTATCTTTAGTTGTTAATTTTTAATTATTTTTGGTAAATAAAGTTAAAATTATTTACAACTTTACAATTTACAATTTTTTTATATTTTTACATCTTACAAATTACAGATTACAGTTAAAAAGGTGTTTTATTATTATTGTTGTTGTTATTGTTTTAAACAACTAAAGATAGTTAAAGCCATGGATTAATTCCATGGCTTTTTATTAACTTATTTTAGGTAAGTATAATACTCTTACGTAATCTAATTGTTTTAAATTTCTTTTTAAAAATAATTTCATGAATAATTTTTTGAAATTTAAAATATATTCATACATTCTACTTTTTTTCAAAATTTAACTCTCCTTATTTAAAATATTATCCATTGTATTATCTAGTTCATATAAAAGTTCGGAAGATTGTTTAAATGTTATATTAACATAATCATCTATAATCTTTTTGGACTTATATTTTATTTTATGTTCTAAACTTGCCCATAAATCCATAGCCATAGTTCTAATCTGTATTTCTGCCTTTACTTTATATGTATCATTAATTAATTCTACAGGTATTTCAACTATTAAATGGTAACTTCTATATCCACTATCCTTTGGATTTTTTATATAATCTTTTTCTTTTATAACCTTTATTATACTTGATTTTTTTATAACATCAATCAAATCATATACATCAGTTTCAAAAGAGCATATTATTCTAGCTCCTACTATATCAAAAATATTATTTTCAATATTATCTATAGTAAAATCTAAGTTCTTACGTTCTAATTTATCTATAATACTATCAGCACTCTTTATTCTAGTTTTGATGTGTTCTATAGGATTATAATCCTTAATATATTTAAAGTCATCACTTAATATATCTAATTGTGTTTCTAAAACTTTAAGTGCTGCAATATATTTAATCATCATTGTATTTAATTTTTCTATCTCATAAACATTTTTCTCAATACTTTATCACCTCATATTCATTGTATCAATAATATGTTAAAATTATGTGAAGTTTTAAAAAAAAGAACAATATTTGTTCTTTCATACTTAACTAATTAGGCTTATCAATCCCTGTAAATAGCCTAATTGATGGATTATTGCCATCAGAATTTAGTATTTTCTTTTTCATTTTTTCTTTATCATATTCTAAATTACATACTTCTTCTATATCAAAGCCATCGGTAAGCGCTGTTAAAATAACATATGAAGCTTTATCAAAATCCAAATTTTCTTCTCTAGCTCCCATACCTACAGCTCTAATAGAATAAATATCTGGTACTAATTCATCATGATTTAAATCATATAATTTCCAGTGTACATGTCCTTGAAATATTGCATCATAATATTGTATTTTTTTACCATCAAATAACGGTCTTTTTAATGCATCATTAAGACTTCTTATATATGGATTTTCTATCTTTTCATCCCACATTAAATTAAACCACGATATTTGATTTAATATATATTCTTTTTCTTGATTAGAATTTGTAATATTATAAAACTCATTTAAATAGCTTATATCATTTGAAGCAATAGATTCTTGATATTTTTTAGCCCCAAAATGTCCAAAAGAAAATCTAACATCAGTAAAAAAATGACATAAAGCAACTTTTTTACCACCAATAATTAAATCAATAGATCTTGGAAATAATTTAATTTTTTCAATTTGTTCACCACTTAATTGAGCTTTAGTCCATTCTATATTTTTTATTCTCTCTTTTCCTCTAGAACTTCTTTCATTTATGTACTTAGAAAAGGGTTCAATGCCAAAAGTAATATAGTCCTCAGAATTTCCTGCAATAGATATTACTTTATACTCATCTAATAAATCCATCACTTCACTAGGATTTACTCCTGTACCAATATTATCACCTAATGAATAAATTTTTGTTATACCCCTTTTTTTCATATCTTCTAATACTACTTTTAAGGGTTCTAACATTCCATGGCAATCTGCTATAAGTCCAATTCTTTCTCCAGGTTGAATAATCTGTGTTTTGCTTTGTTCTTTATTCATAAATATTCCTAATTGTTTTTCTTTATAAAATTGTAACCATCACGGCACATATCCTCTATATTTAAGGTTGCAGTCCATCCTAATTTTTCTTTAGCATAGCTTGGATCTGCATAACAAGCAGCAATATCACCAGGTCTACGAGGTGCTATCTTATAATTAACTTTTACCCCATTAACTTTTTCAAAAGTATTAACTATATCTAGTACACTGTACCCTACTCCTGTACCTAAATTATAACAATCTACTCCTGTAGTATTTAATACTTTTTCTATAGCTTTAATATGTCCTTTAGCTAAATCTACAACATGAATATAATCTCTTACCCCAGTACCATCTTTAGTATTGTAATCATTTCCAAATACACTTAATATTTCTAATTGCCCTGTTGCAACTTTTAATATATATGGCATTAAATTATTTGGAATACCATTAGGATTTTCACCTATTAGTCCACTTTTATGTGCTCCTATTGGGTTAAAATAACGTAATATAGCAATACTCCATTCATTATCTGAAGTATACAAATCTTTTAATATACCCTCTATATATAATTTAGTTGAACCATATGGATTTGTAGTTGATAAATCAAAATCCTCTTTAATAGGTAAAGACTTAGGTGACCCATATACAGTAGCACTTGATGAGAATACTATTTTTTTACAATTATGTTCACTCATTACTTCTAATAAAGTAAGTGTTGAATCTAAATTATTTCTATAATATAGTAATGGCTTTTGAACTGATTCTCCAACAGCCTTTAAACCAGCAAAATGTATAACTGAGCTAATCTCTTGTTCATCAAAAATTTTATTTAATAATTCTTTATCACAAACATCACCTTTGTAAAAGGTTACATCTTTTCCAGTAATTTCTTTTATTTTATCAATTACTTCTTCTTTTGAATTACAAAGATTATCAACTATAACTACATCGTATCCATTATCTAATAATTCACAACATGTATGACTTCCTATATATCCACATCCACCTGTTACTAATATTTTCATATTTAACATCTCCTAATCTATAACAGTAATCTTTTTAATTTTTGGTTGATTTTTACTTAAAACTGTACCATTATCATCTTCAACTTTAACTTTCTCACAAATCTTATCAACTACTTCCATTCCATCAGTTACATGTCCAAAAGCAGCATATTGTCCATCTAAGAAAGTTGAATCTTCATGAACTATAAAGAATTGACTACTAGCACTATCATATGATTGTGCTCTTGCCATAGATATAACACCTCTTTTATGGGAGATATCATTTTTAACACCATTAGCACTAAATTCCCCTTTAATTTCTTTATCTGAACCACCAGTACCATTACCTTCTGGATCTCCACCTTGAATCATAAATCCAGATATAATTCTATGGAAAGTAAGCCCATCATAAAATTTGTCATTTACTAAATTTATAAAATTAGTAACTGTAATTGGTGCTACATCAGCATCTAATTCTAAGGTAATATCTCCATAATCTTCTATTTCTATTTTTACATTATGTTTTCCAGTCATATATTTTTCCTCCTCTTGACTATTTGACTTCTCTTCTATTTCATTAGTTTTCTTTTTATCTTTACTACAAGCAGTAAAACAAAATACAAGAGTCAAACAACTTATTATTAAAAATATTTTTTTCATAACATCACCTAATTTATTATATCAAAAAAAATAGAGGTAAACAATCTCTATTTCTCAATCATATTTAACAAATTAATTTTAAACATGTCTTTTTCAGCATGCTGTTTTGAAACCATTACCCCTTTATAAGTAACTAACTCACTTGCGTGTCCTTCACTTAAAATTTCTTGTGGTTCAAATTTATCCAACATAACTATTTTTTCTTTTTCATATACTAAATAATATAATTTAATATCACCATGTACCTTTGAAAATAGTGCATCTGTAGGCAGTTTTAATTCATATGTTTTAGTACCATTTTCTTTATTTGTAGAAATCAATTTTCCTAAAAAATTGCCTTCTTTTAATGAAGGATAATATGAAAAATATAATTTCTTATAGGCAAGCATGTTATATTTCTTTATTGAACGTTCTAGTTTTTTAAACTCATTTTCGTTAACATAGTCAAATAAATATGCACTTTTCATTCATGGCATGCCCCTTCCTATTATAATATTATATTATTCTTATTCTAAAATTATGATAACATATTAACCCGGTGTTGTCAAACAAAAAGAAGCCAAAAGGAGCTTCTTTACTGTTTGATATTTACATTATACTTCTTTTCTATTACCAGTTAATGTAAATCCGTCATTTAACAATGAACTGTCAACTGGATCACAAGTGCTCCATCTTGTTTCACTTGTTCCTCCAAAATATTTTCTAACTCTATAACGATAATATGTTACATCACTATAAATTGAAACTTTAACTTTTTGATAAACTGTTACTTCTCTTGTTCCATAAATTGCAACTTTTCTTGTAGAATATATTGGTGTCTTTCTTGTTGCATACACTGGCACTCTTTCTACACCATATACTGGTACTTTTTTAGTACTATAAATTGGAGTTTTCTTTGTACTGTATACTGGTACTTTCTTAGTTGCATATACTGGTACTTTTTTAACATCATATACTGGTACCTGTTTTGTTTCATAAATTGGAGTTTTCTTTGTACTGTATACTGGTACTTTCTTAGTTGCATATACTGGTACTTTTCTTTCCTCATATTTATCTACAGTAGAATATACTGGAACTGTTTCTGTTTTCTTTTGACTCTTATATACTGTAACAATCTTATACTCTCTCCATGTATAAACTGTCTTTGTAACGCATCCTGAACAAGATTGTGATGTCTTAGTTCCAATTACTTCGTAATAACGATTTGATGTATTACTTGGTACAGTATAACCACTTGATGTCTTAACATATACTTTTGTTGTGCCTGCAGGTACTTTTTCTGTTGTTGTCTTAGTTGTTGTTCCAGTTTGAACTTTTTCAGTTCCAACTTTAACTTTTTGTGTTACATATTTTGATACATACTTCTCATAATTATATCCAGAAATATATTTCTCTTCTTTATAATCTGATACATATTTTTGTGTTGTATAACCAGAAACATATTTTTCATTTTTATATCCAGATATATATTGTTCATCTTTATATCCAGAAATATACTTTTCTTCTTTATAATCTGAAATATATTTTACATCTTTATAACCAGTTACTACTTTCTTTGTTTGATATTTTTCAATATATTTCTCAACGTTATATCCAGATATATATTGTTCATCTTCATAACCTTCTATATATGTTTCTAATTTAGTTCCTACTGCTACTTGTTCATATTTATATCCAGTAACTTCTCTTCTTGTTTCTGTTTCAACAAATACTGAATCAGAAGATGCTACTGGTTGTGTAGACCATTGTGACCAATCACCATAAGAACCCCAATATCCACCTGTTTGTTTGTTATACTCACAAACATATTCGTTATTTTTACTCCATTTTGCATAAACAACAGCACTTCCAACTGTCTTTTCTATACATTTTTGATTATCTCTATAGTTTTGATAAAGATAGAATATAGATAACTTATCAATATCTTTAGATTTTGATGAGTTAATATTTATTTTTGTGTTATAGTCTGAATCAGCATACCAACCCTCAAAAACATATCCATTTCTAACTGGTACAGGCATTGAAATTCCTATCTCATTACCTAATCTATCAAAAGTAACTGCATCTATTTTATTTCCACCCATTGTATTAAATATAATACTTAATTGATCAATACTATTATAATCACAAATATTTGGATTACTTGTAGGATTGCTATTTGGTGTACTAGTTGGGTCACTTGTTGGATTACTATTTGGCGTACTAGTAGGATTGCTTGTTGAATTACTATTTGGTGTACTAGTAGGATTGCTTGCTGGATTACTATTTGGTGTACTAGTAGGATTACTTTGTTTATTACTACTTGGTACACTAGTAGGATTACTTACTTTATTGCTACTTGGTGTACTAGTTGGGTTACTGTAATTACCACTTGGGATATTAGAATTACTTGAAGGAGTAACTGGAACTTGTTTTTCACATACTCCAGTAGCATCACAATAATCATAACATCCTAAATAAACAATAATATAATCTTCTATATCACCACAACTTAAATTAACTTTCATTTGGAATTCATCTTCGTACTTTGTTATAGATACATAAGATTTTTCTTCATCACAATAATTTCCATCTTTATCCATTAATTTTAGTACTAAATGCTTCTCATACATTTCACCTAATGTCATTGATTTTGTATCACCAACAGTTTGTGGCAATCTTTCGTTTGTATAATAACCAATAGCTGCTTCTTTCATAGCATATATATTATTAGCAAATATTTGATTATATAATACAGCTAATCTATCTATGTCATCAGAACTTGCTTCTATTTTTGTAGTCTCTTCTGTTTTTACATCATTATTGAACCATTTTTTAAAATATCCCTTAGTAGGAAATATCCAAATTAATAGAAGTACAAATAAAATAATTAAAAGCACTTGCAATATAATATCTCTTATTGAAATTGTCTCTCGTCGTTCTTCGTACATACAAAACTCCCCCCATTAACAAGATGTTGTCTATAATAACATTTTTTTTATATGATGTCAAGCACTCTTTTTGGTAATTTGCGCAATAGTACATCCAACATTATTCATAAATATTTTATGTGATAGAACTTTTTTATTTCTTGATAAAGTATCTTGCGTAACTTTTTTTATAACACCACTACCAATTCCATGTACAATAACAACTATGCTATTTCCCATAATATAATTATCATCTATAAATTCATTAATTTTTACTCTAGCATAATCTGAATCAAAGCCATGCAAATCCAAGGTAGGCAATGAATCAATAAAAACAACATCATCTAAATTCATTATATACACTCTCTACTTCTTTTAAACTAAAAATTGAATTTCTACCACCATATTTTGTTGTAGATAAAGCACCTACAATATTAGAAAATCTAAGTATTTTATACATATCCCATCCTAAAGATAAACCATATATGAAGCTTCCATGAAAAAGATCTCCAGCACCAGTTGTATCTTTTGATTGTACACTTATTGAAGGAACAATTATTATATTACCTAATTCATTCCTATACGCACTTCCAAGTGATTCTAAAGTAACAACTATTTTAGTTTTAAATTTATCCTCTAAAATTTTAAAAGCAACTTCTAAATTTGAAACATCGTCTAATTTAGTATTGCTAACTATTTCCATGAAGTTTTTAGAACATACAACATAATCCGAAATATGACATAATTTTATTACATCATCATTTACAGACTGTGCATCAACAACCTTTACTGCATCATTAAATTTATCAAAAATCTCCTTTGAAATTTTTGATTGACTTCCATCTATTAAAATTATATCCGGTACTATATCTATATCAATATTTTCAATTTTTTTATTATTTAAATCACTCGAAATAATTGTACGACTAGCATTTTGTTTATTTACAATGACATTACTTACAATCGTATCATAACTATCATCCACTTGAATATATTTTGTATTTACTCCAAAACTTTCTAATTCATTCATTATTTTTTTACCATATATATCATTACCTACAATACTTACCAGATATGATTCACACCCCCATTTTGATAATAAACAAGCTGTGTTACTTGCTGTTCCTCCTCCACACTCTATTACCTCTTTACACTTATACTTTAAATTTTCTTTAGGATAATCTTCCAAAGGAAAAGTTATATCATAAGCACAATTTCCTATACACAAAAATTTCATATAATCACCATTACAATTATAATATATAAATATAACTTAAGTAAATAGAAAAATTAAGTTGTCTTGTGTATAATTAAACACTTTTCAACTACCTTTTTATATATTTTTTCAAACAAAAATATATCTATTTTAATCTAAATTTATAACAAAAAATTGCTATTTCAAGCAATTTTATTTTTGAAAAATACTAAGTTTCCTATTTTATCTATAAATCCTACTTTATTATCTTTTTTTATTGAAATTCCCCATCTTAAAAAAGATGAAAATGTTTTTTGTATATTTTCAAATAACTCATAATCTATTAATTTATTTGAACCATTTTTTTATTAATCATTTTTTATCTTTACAGAAGGCATTGGTTTGTCAAAAGTTACTTCATTAAATCTTTCTATTCCCTGCTCTTCACAAAGTTCTAAATATTTATCATCCCAAGATAATCTGTATGCATCATTAATATTTAATCCGATTCGATTAACCCATTTTTTAACAATATCTTCAGGCTTTTTTGTAGTACTTTTATTTTCTATTTCTACGCATACACCAAAAGGATATTCATCTACAGATATTTCTACTTCATCGTTTTCAAATACAGTTCTATATCTTTCATAACTTTCAACAGCAGTAAAATGCATAACATTACGTACTATAAACAAAAAATTATCTATATCAGTAGCATCAATTCTTACCTCTTTTTCTTCTTCTTTATTCACTTCAGTTTCAGTAGTATTTTTTAATCTTCTTTTCCAACTAAGTTTACATTTTGTTTCATTGTCATTTGATGATATCCTAACCCTAAATCTCCCATCAATTTCTTGACTATAAAAATTATATCTTTCATCACAATGATTATACTGAATTGTTTTTTCATAAGTTCTAAGTTGTTGTTTTAAACCTACCTCTTTTTTTAAATGCTCTAATATATTAATTAAATCTCCTGTTTCATAATAAAATCTTACCTCGTACTCCATTTATTTCACTCTCCTTTGTTAAAGGTCTTCTTCCTTATCTATATCAATAAGAAAATGATGAATAAGTGGAAATTCTACGTTCCATTTCATACAATTAATCGTAAATTCAAAATT
This sequence comes from uncultured Bacilli bacterium, assembly GCA_947581765.1. Taxonomy (GTDB): domain Bacteria; phylum Bacillota_I; class Bacilli_A; order RF39; family UBA660; genus UBA5578. The sequence continues at coordinate 4,293 of CANPVU010000009.1, read as the reverse complement.
CTTCACAAAATCACTCCCTAACTTTCATTTTATTTATTTTCCTATATAAAATTAAGGATTTGTTGTAGAAAAATTAATTTTGAGATAATTTTATATTATTTAAAATACTCATCACTTCATTATATACTTCTAATCCATTTTCAGCTGTTCCCACAGATGAATAAGGATTAACAAAATCATCAATTTCACTCAAAACCAAATCTATATTATCTTTATTAACTCTATCATCAATTATTTTCAGGCAAGTATTTTTATATCCTCTAATAGCACAACCTGCTAAAGATTTATAGTAAGATTTTTCTGGCAAATCTGATTTTAAATAAAATTTCATTGCCAATTCATCAGTCATAGGTTTAGGATTTGTTAATATTATTTTATTACTTCTAAATACTCCATGTGGTGCTGATTCACTAGGACAATCAATTACTTCAGCATCTTTTGGTATTATAACATCATAAATTGTATCTCCACGGACTAACCATCTTAATATTTTATCTTCTGTACTAAAATTAAAACCTCCCATTTCTTTTGGATCAAAAGTATCCGGATTCCAATTATTAGCAACATTTACTTCATCTATTTTATAATCAAAATTAACCCCTTTATTTCCGAACATTACCTTTAGATACTTCTTTTGCAAGTAATTACTATTAATTATTAAACTTGTTTTATAATTTTTTACAATAGCCTCTTTTTCTTTACTTGTTTTCATTTTTTAGATACACCCTCACTATTCATTTTCTTCACATTTTTCTCTATTAATCTTAACTATTGGAATATTAAAATCTTTATCAGCTTCTAAAGAAATTTTCTTTATTCTTGATTCTTCAAATATAACAATATAATCTGGTTTTTTTATACAGAAAATCCCCTCTTGATAAATCTCTTCTTTCAAAAAAGAACTCATTATAATCACTTCTTGTATTATCAATTAAGTTTTTTGCACTCAAAATATACTTTAACTTCTATATATAAATTTCCTATTTTTTATTAAAATTTCTACATGTCAATATTATATCACAAATAAGCAAATTTGCTATATGTTGATTTATTCATCATTCTCCATTTAATCCTAGCTTTTTCTGATATTTCGTGTTTTGTCATGAGTCTAAACTGTCTAGCAAATGATATTCTTGAGCCTTAAGATAAATTTTTTAACTCTGGTTTTGTATATAATATTCGCATTTTTCATTACCTCCATTTTTCATCGCATAAAAGCAAAAAAAGACTAAGATATGCGACATATTTGTCATCTTAGTCTTTATTTTTTATTAAAATATTAATTTTTTACCTTTATATTATTTAATAGAGATAATGAATAATCTCAATAAATAATGCTATTTTAAGGATTTTCTAGTTAGAGTTTTCAATTCCAGACTTAATAGCAGCCTGTGCTGCAGCTAGACGAGCAATAGGAACTCTAAATGGACTACATGAAACATAAGTAAGTCCTACTTCGTTAAAGAACTCTATACTACTAGGATCTCCACCATGTTCTCCACAAACACCAAGTTCAATATTAGGTCTAACTTTTCTTCCCATTTCTGCTGCTGTTGCAACTAACAATCCAACCCCACTATCATCTACTTTAGCAAATGGATCTGATTCAAAGACTTTATTTTGATAATATGAATCTAAGAATTTTCCTGCATCATCCCTTGAAAATCCATATGTTAACTGTGTTAAATCATTTGTTCCAAATGAGAAGAATTCTGCATCTTTAGCTATTTCATCTGCAAGAAGTGCAGCTCTTGGTACTTCTATCATAGTACCTATATGATATTTTATATCAACATTTTTTTCTTTTTTTATTGTTTCTATAGTATCTACTATTATCTTTTTAACAAATTGAAGTTCTTTTAAATCAACAATTAAAGGAATCATTATTTCAGGTTCAATATTAATATTTAACTCTTGATTAACTTCTATAGCAGCTTCTACTAATGCTCTTGTTTGCATTACTGCAATCTCTGGATATGTAACAGCTAATCTACAACCTCTATGTCCCATCATAGGATTTACTTCTTGTAATTCTTTGCATTTATTTTTTAATTTTTCTACTGACACATTCATATCTTTAGCAAGTATTTCTAATTCATATTCTTCTTTTGGTAAGAATTCATGTAAAGGAGGGTCTAAATATCTAACTGTCATAGGTAATTCTTTTACTTCTTTATACATAGCTTTATAATCCCCTTTTTGAAAAGGAATTAATTCGTTTAATGCTTGTTCTCTTTCTTCCTTAGTATCAGATAAAATCATTTTTCTAATTTTTGGAATACGTTCTTCATCAAAGAACATATGCTCACTACGACATAATCCTATACCTTGAGCTCCAAGTTCTAATGCTTTTTTAGTATCCCTTGGATTATCAGCATTTGCTCTTACACCTAATTTTCTTCTTTCATCTGCCCAAGACATTATTCTCCCAAAATCACCACTTACAGTTGCATCTACAGTTTTTATATCACCTTTATATATTTTTCCAGTAGAACCATCTAAAGATATATAATCACCCTCTTTAAATGTATATCCACCTAATTTAAATGTTTTATTTTCTTCATCAATTTCAATATTTCCACAACCAGATACACAACAAGTCCCCATACCACGTGCTACAACAGCTGCATGAGATGTCATTCCACCCCTAACTGTTAATATACCCTGACTAGCTACCATACCTTCAATATCTTCTGGAGTAGTTTCTAATCTAACAAGTATAACTCTTTGTCCTTGACCTTTAATACCATACTTTTTAGCATCTATTGCATTAAATACTATTCTACCTGCTGCTGCCCCTGGAGATGCAGGTAGACCTTGTCCTATTACTTCACCCTCTGCAAGTGATTCTTCATCAAACATAGGGTGCAATAGTTGATCTAATGATTTAGCATCTATTCTAAGTAATGCTTCATCTTTAGTAATCATATTCTCATCTACAAGGTCACATGCAATTTTAATTGCTGCCCTAGCAGTTCTCTTTCCATTTCTAGTCTGTAAGAAATATAATTTCCCCTCTTGAATAGTAAATTCCATATCTTGCATATCTTTGTAGTGATTTTCAAGCATTGTAGCTAGTCTTATAAATTCATTATAACATTCTGGTAAATCTTCTTTTAACTTAGTAATTGGTTGTGGAGTTCTAACACCTGCTACTACATCTTCACCCTGTGCATTTATTAAGTATTCTCCAAATATACCTTTTTCTCCTGTAGATGGATTTCTTGTAAATGCTACTCCTGTTCCTGATGTATTACCCATATTACCAAATACCATTGTTTGAACATTAACTGCTGTACCAAGACTACTATCTATATCATTCATTCTTCTATATACTATAGCTCTTGGATTATCCCAAGATTTAAATACTGCTTTAACTGCTCCTATTAATTGTTCATTAGGATTTTGTGGGAATTCCTCACCATTCATATTCTGTTTATATATTTCTTTAAAACGAATAACTAAATTTTTTAAATCTTCTACATCAAGTTCTGTATCATACTTTATACCCTTACTTTGTTTTACCTCATCAATAATTTTTTCAAAATATGATTTTGGTACTTCCATTACTACATCCGAATACATTTGTATAAATCTTCTATATGAATCATATGCAAATCTAGGATTATTTGTTTTAGCAGCAAAAGCTTCTACTGCAATATCATTTAATCCTAAATTAAGTATTGTATCCATCATTCCTGGCATTGATGCTGGAGCACCACTTCTAACAGATACTAATAATGGATTAGTATTATCACCAAATTTTTTACCCTCTATCTGTTCTAAGGCATGTAATGATTCAAAAATTTGATTAATAACTTCATCTGATAAATTTTTATCATTTTTATAATAATCATTACATGCATCAGTAGTTACAGTAAATCCCTGTGGAATAGGTAATCCTAAATTAGTCATTTCAGCTAAATTAGCACCTTTACCACCTAATAAGTTACGCATACTTGCATTACCTTCACTAAATAAATATACAAATTTCATGTATTTCCTCCTTATTATCTATATCTTAATTATATCATTTTATTATTAAGAATTAAAGGATAAAATTAATTTTCTCTTGAGAATGAATAATATTACTATTTCTTATTTATACTTTTTATAAAATATATTATAGCTAAACCTATTTTTAAACCATAATACAATATTTGTATATCAACAATAATTATTATTTTTATTAAAAAAAATGTAATGATCATTACATTTTTTTCAGAGTGTTGACAAAGTGTTCAATACTCTTTCTTTTTTCAAAAAAGTGTTGTATAATGAAAATGTAAGAAC
>CANPVU010000008.1 GCA_947581765.1 uncultured Bacilli bacterium | reverse complement strand
TGTTTCAATTATTAGTAAGAAGGTAAAATAAAACCTTCTTTTTTTATTACAAATTACAAAAAATTAAAAAATTTTTTTAAAAAGTATTTACATTTTCAAAAATATATGATATTATATAATTGCTTAGGTAAGGTAACCACATACCTATGTTTACAATTCATCAATTATATTAAATATAAATCGAATATATAATTTGAAATATAATTAATATGTGTCGAAAAAATATTATTAATAAATTATTAAGTTAGTTTATTAAAAATAATTTATATTTATCTATATTTTATAGATATATTATTATATGAAGAGTGTAATAATATAATATTATAATTGAAGAACTATATATAATTAATTTTATATATGAGCATACATGTGATTATTTGGAGAAAGTTAAATTCTTATATCCACTAAGTAAGACAATTGTTTTTGGGAAAGAAAACCCAAATATAAGAAGTTGCGATAAGTACTGATAATGCTTATTACAAAGTTTATGTTAGTAATAACATGAACGGTTATAGCAATTCTTTCAAAAAACTAGGGTAATCATCTTTATCAGGGATGATTATTTTTTTGTGCTAAAAAATAGGTAAATAAAAAACGTTTCATTATAGAAACGTTTAATTATTATTTGAATTACTATTAATCAAATTACTGTTACTTTGTTGATTAGAATTACTATTAGAATTACTATTTTCTTCATCTGTATTTGTATCATCATCAGTATCGATATCATCGTCTATATCTGGTTCAGGCTGTTCTACAGCACCCGATATATCTACTGTAATACTTTTACCACTACTCATATTATTTTTATATTTTGAATAACAAGTTTTAACAACTATTTTATTTTCGCCATTTACACCTTTTACTTGGTATGAATCTTTATCTGTCCATCCTTGAAGTATTAACTCGCCATCTTTTTGTACATATACATTATATCCAACAGTACCTAATGTACTTTTATTATTTGATAATATTATACTTGCATATGAAGTTAAACTTTTTTCAGGAAAATATCCTTTCCGTAAATAATTTTCAATTTCAGTTTTATTAAGTGCATCAGGAGTACTAATCTTTGACCATGAAATTGTAGCTGTACCATCACCATTATTATATGCATCTATATTTGCTACATCATCAAGTGGATCAAATTTATTTGATACTTTATTTGGTTCTGTACCTGAAACAAATAATGAAGTAGTTTTATAATTACTTGGTGTATATTTACTTGGTAATAGGGAAGTACCCGAATTTGCTTCAGTTGTAATTTTAACTACAGAATCTGGCTTTTTAAAATCAGATTTATCTGTAAATACTCCTTTAGCAACTGCTTGGAATAATCTTTGATGTTGTGTACTTAGTCTATTTGTTCCATCTTGTATTTTATCATATCCATACCATACTCCAATAGAGTATTGAGTATTATAACCAATAACCCATAAATCTCTTACAGCACCGTATGGCAATTTACGTTCTTTAAAAGTTTTTTCATCGAAGTTTGTTGTACCAGTTTTAGCAGCATATTTAACTCCATTTACATCTTTATAACTTCCAGAGTCAATTCCATAAGAAGCTGTTTCTTGTAACATGTTTGTTATCATGTATGCTGTTGAATCACTCATTACTTGTTTAGTAGTTGTTTGATTAATATAAGTATCTCCAGTATCATTGTAAACTATTTTAGTGAAACTTGATGGTTCATTGTAGTAACCACCATTACCAAATGCTGCATATGCATTTGCCATTGTAAGTGGACTTTCACCATTATATCCACCTATGGCATGTGCTTCATGTAATTTTTTAGTTATTTTAGCATCTATTACATCATTTGGATTTTCATGATTTGTACACTTATTTTTATTTAAATCATATCCGTTTGGACAAGAATAAATTTCTGGAGTTAAACCTAGACTTGTAACAAATTTAATTTTATCATCATTTGATGTTGATTGGAATGCTTTAAGTGCAGGAATGTTTCTTGAAAGTTTTAAATGCGTTGTTATTGTTTGCCATCCTCTATAACCACCATCGGCATTAGTTATTTTTGTTCCATCGCTATAAGAGTAACTAGAGTCCAATAACATTGTACCAGTATTCCAATTTAAATATTCAATTGCAGGACCATAATCATATAATGGTTTTGCTGTAGAACCTATTTGATTTTTAAGATTAACAGCTCTATTTAATGTGTTAGCTGCATTTATATTACGTGAACCACCAACAGCAACAATAGCTCCAGTATGTATATCTACAACAGCAATACCAGCTTGAACTTTATCATTTTCCCATTTGTATGTTTTACCACTCATTATATTAGAGATGTGTTTTTGCATTTCAGGGTTCATAGTAGTATATATTGTCATTGATTTTGTATAAGGACTTTCTCCAGTTTTTTCTATAACATCTTGTATAACCATGTCTACAAATAATTGATAATCACGATCTTTTACCATACCACTAGCTATATCTGTTGTTTTAGCTTCTTTAACAATTTTTTCAACAGTCATTGCTTTTGCTATTTCATATTCTTCATCATCAATGTATCCATGTCTTTTCATATAATCTAATACTTTTTCTCTTCTAGCTTCTGTTCCTTCTGGATTAGTATATGGATTATATGCACCAGGTGCTTGGAATAAACCTGCTATCATTGCAGCTTCTGCAACGTTTAAGTCTTTAGCACTTTTACCAAAGTAGTTTTTAGAAGTTACTTCAACTCCATAACCACTTCCAAGAAAATTTGAGTTAACATAAAATTCAATTATTTCTTCTTTAGAATATGCCGGTTCAATTTTAAATACGGCAAGATATACGTCTGTAAATTTACGTTTAATTCCTTCAAAACCTTTTGCATTTGTATCTGTATAAGTATTTTTTGAAAGTTGCATTGTTAAAGTAGAAGCACCACCAGCATCAGAATTACCTAGTAATTGTTTAACGGATGCTACCAAGAAACGTGGTAAATCGACTCCATTATGTTGAAAGAATCTAGAATCTTCAGTTGCTATAATAGCATTTACTAAAACTTCTGGAAGTTCGTCATATGTAAGTAATACACGATCTTGTGTACCTATAGTAGCAATAGCTTCATTATTTGCATATATAACGCTAGGTTCACTAGTATAAAGTTTTGATTCATCAAAAGGAGGTGCATCAGCTGCTATATATATGAAGAATACTGTAGATACAACACATACACTAATAATTCCAAAGAAGATTATTAGTAAAAATGTATATAGTATACCTTTTAATACAGAATGTTTCTTCTTTTTCTTTGGAACTTTTTTTTCAGATTCAACTTTGGTACTTTTTTCTATACTTTTCATAAAAATCTCCAATCTATATATTTTAAATAATCAATTCTTGGCCTTAATGATATTTTCATTTCTTTAGCATTTGAAATGAAATATTCAAGTGGTATAGATTTTCTATTATTGTTATCAATAAATTCAAATAGTTTTTCTGCATCTAGTAAAAATATTCTATTTAAAGATGAGAAACTTACTATTATAAATCCTATACCTCCATGTTTTACAATCTTTCTTAGATGTTCAATTTGGTGCATATGAATATTTGCTAAAGGAAAACTTGTTTTATTAGCTGTTTCTTTTGCTTCAAAATCAATATATTTTCCTTTATATATGCCATTATAATCAGTTGTTGATGGAATTTTAAATTTTGCATTAGTAATTACAGCATCTTTCCTATTAGGGTAATCAACATGATTTATAGTTATAGGAGTAGGCTTTTTATATATTACAGCTATATCGTTATCTAAATAATATTTATTAGTAATATTTAAGTCTTCTTCTAAATTCATTCCTCTATTACCATAATTAATGGTATTGTTGATATTTTTTCTTAACCCATTAGGGTAATTCATAATAGTCACCTTATATAATTATACTATAAATTGTCTATTTATTCTAGTATATGTACTTGAAATTCGACATTAGTTAACACAATAAAGTGTTAATCTAAAATATAGAGGTGATTATATGCTAGAAAGACATCATATAGAGTCTACAATTAATAATATGTTAGAGGATATAAATTATATTAAATTAAGTCTTTATACTAATAATAAATCAAATAAATAGTTAATTGATAAAAAAAGAGTGCTATGTTATAATGTGATTAAAATGGAGGGCTTAAATTGAAGAGTTTTATTAGTAAGAATAAATCATGTTTAATACTCTTACTTATAATTTTAATCTTCATTATAATTTTTAATGTTGTATATTACAGTAATAAAAAAGATAGAATATCTATAGAATATGAAACATTACATAATGGTGATGTAATACCTTTTAATTCTAAAATAGAAGGAAACTCATATTTACATATAAAATTTAATGGTGATAATGCTAAGTATTATTATGTATCAGATGGTACATATAAAAGTTTTTTAAGTGTTAGTTATTGTGAATCTACGAAGTGTTTAGAAAATAATGATTATTATAAAATGGATTCGTTGTTAAATCTAGGAGATACAGTTTCTTTTTCATATGATGTCTTAAGTTATAATGAGGTATTTAAAAAAAATAATAAAGAGTATACTGGATGGAAGGTATATTTAAAAGGGCCTGTCTATTCTACAATACATGAAATTAATTATTTAGGTATGTATTATAATTTAGTATTAGTACCAACTAAGTCTGAAAAAAATGAATGCCTTTATGATAAAGATAATATTATATTCACTAAAAGTTTAAATTATACTGTAGATAGTATTGATGATGGATGGAAAAAGAAAAATTCTATTTATTCATATGAAGATACTTCAAAAAATATATTAAGTTTTAAATTTAAAGGTAAAAAAGGGGATATAGTTTTTTTTGATTTAAAAAATAATACTAATACATTAAATGTATATTTAAATGACATAAATATAAATAGAAAAATAAGTATATATAATGAAAATGAACAATTTAATAATTATTTATTATTTTCAAGTAAAAGTATAGTTTTAGATAATGAAGATGAATATATTTTAAAATTTGAGGAGAATTTCACGAAAAATAATTATAATAAATTTTATTATAATTATACTTATATAAAAGATTTAAAAATATTAAGACCGGTAAATAATAAAGAAGATGCAGAATATTATTATGTTAATTGTGGTGATGATATATTAGTAGGAAGTATAGATGAAATATGAAAAAAAATATAATAATATGTATAGTTAGTTTTATGCTATCAATTTCTATTTTATTGACATTAAATATGGGAATTTTATCCAATCATTCACAATTACCAAGTTATTTACAATATTTTATATTTGATTTTAAATTTAATATAGTCTTTATTATAATTTTAATTGTATTTTTTATAGTTATATTTATACTATTAAAAATACTGATAAAATTTTTTTGTAAAATTAATATACCTGATAGTAAAAAAATTTGGAGTAGCAAAAAGATATTTATTATTTCTTTAATATCTGTATTTATATCAGGATTAATGTTTTTATTAACATATTATCCTGGTGTATGTATGGTTGATTCTCTTCAATTATTATTAGACCCCAAAGGATACAGTTTTCAATATCCTTTGATGTATAGTTTATTTTTTTCTAAACTATTTAATTTATTTATATATATATTTAATTCTAAGAATGTAGCATTTTTTATACTAGGATTATTACAATTAATATTTATGTCAATAGTAATTAGTTATGTAATAACTTGGTTTCATAATAAGTTTAAAACAAATATATTAACATTGCTAACTATTATATATTTTAATATATTTACTATTTTTTCTAACTTAAATATTGCTCATTTAAAAGATACATTGTTTTCAGCTTTTATTTTATTATTAATAACTCTAATATATGAATTAATTGAAACTAAAGGGTATTGTTTAACAAATAATAAATATAAATTTAAATTAACAATAGTAATTTTATTTTTACTACTTATTAGGAATAATGCAATAGTGATTTTAAGTATATTGTTTTTCCTAATTATAGTTTTGTATAGAAAATATATAAAAGAATTAATCGTCTCTTTTGTGATAATTGTATTAGTATGTAATATTAAACTTTTTTTACCTGATGAATACAATAGGAAACCTTTATTTCAAGAAAGTATAGCAGTACCATTACAACAATTATTTTATTTAGACTATTTAGATTTATTAGAAGGAGATAGTAAAGAATATATAGATGATTTAATGCCTAAAGAAATTGTTAATATATCTTATTATCCTTTATTTGTAGATGATATTAAATGGTCTTTAATATTTAATAGGTATAAGTTAGATACTACAAAGAAAGAGTTTATTAATATATGGTTAAAGAATATGAAACCTCATTTTAAAGAATATATTAAGGCATATTTGTTACAAACATATAGTTTATGGTCAATTAATAGTTTTGATAGCTATGAAAGTAATTTTTTTTCTATCTCTTATAATGATTCTTCTATACATCAATATTATAATGATTTGTATAATAAACCAATATTGCCTAGTTCAATTTATAATAAATTAGATAAATTTTATAAAAAGAATACTGTCTTTTTAAATAATGGTTCATTATTTTGGATATATGTATTACTTAGTTTAATATTATTATATAAAAAGAAAACTAGATATTTATTACTATTTATACCTTTCTTTTCAATATGGTTTAACCTTATGTTAGCAACTCCTTATTCTAGTGCATTTAGGTATATGTGTTCATTTGGTTATGCACTTCCATTTATGCTTACAATTATTTTTAAATCTGATGAGTATCTAAAATAAGCATTTCGTTGACAAATGCTTATTTTTTTGAGATAATGTATACGTAAAAAGAGGTGGTAAATGTGTATCAGGAACGTATAGCTTTAACTAGTCAAGATATTCTTGAAAAAGACTTCAAAATTGATACAAGAGGTTATAGACCACAAGAAGTAGATCGTTTTTTAGACATAATTATAAAAGATTATGATGAGAATGTTAAGATTATTAAAGAATTAGAAAGTGAAAAAGAAGACTTATTAGATGAAAATTTAAGATTAAAAAAGGAATTAAGAAATTTGCGTTCTAAGTTAGAATTGGCAACAGAAAATGATGCACAAGGCGCTACAGGTGTAAATGCTGATTTACTTAGAAGATTATCTAATTTAGAGAAAATTATTTACGGAAAGGAATAATACTTTAGACAAACGCTGCATACTTGTTATGTTGAGGAAAGTCCATGCTCGCACAGTCTGAGATGATTGTAGTGATCGCGTAAGAGGAAAAAATAACTCTTAGTAGTACTTTGTACTAACGGCTCCGAGGTAACCTAAGTCTTTTGATATGGTTATATTAGGTATAAAAGTGCCATAGTGACGATTTTTTTTAGAAATAAAAAAAGTGGAACGAGGTAAACCCCACGAGCGAGAAACCCAAATTTGGTAGGGGAGCTCTGATAGGTAAATGAACTGAATCAGGGACCGTAATGGTAGATAAATGTTTGTCACCCTAGTGGTACAGAACATGGCTTATTAAGTATTATTTTTTTTTAGAATAGAGGTTTTTCATATGAAAGAGATAGGGGAAAAGCTTAAACAGACGCGTGAAGAGATGGGGATATCTATTGAAGAAGCTGCAGAAGATTTAAAAATAAAACCATCACAACTTGAAAATATTGAACAGGGAAATAAAGAAGCATTTAAAGATGTTTTTTATCTTAAATATTTTATTAGAGACTATTCTAAATATTTGGGATTAGACTATGAAGCTATGGTTGAAGATTTTAATGAATTTGTATTTGATTATACTTCTAAAATTTCTATAGATGATATAAAAAAAGCTAATAGTAAAAATAAAGAAAATAAAAAGGTAAAAAAGATTGCTTCGCCATATACATTGGATAAAGAAAATAATAAAAAAGTACCAACATCAATAAAAGTTGGTATAGTAATTTTATTAATATGTTTAATTGTATATTTTATTTTACTATATTTACATGATGATAATTCTGATAATGTAAAAGATATAAACAATAAAGATGTAGCTTATATATATAAGTAAGAGGTGTAATATTGTGACAAAGAAAAAAAATAAATCAAATGTAATGAATTTACCTAATAAAATAACAATTGCAAGAATTATTATAGCAATTATAGTTATTGTAATTCTTATTGTACCATTTGATATGTTAGGAATAGAAGTTCCTCAATTTTTTATTAATGAAAAATTGGTAGTTGATTTAAGATATATTATTGCAGGTGTTTTATTTATAATAGCATCTGTAACTGATTTTGTAGATGGACAAATAGCTAGAAGACGTAATTTAGTAACTGATTTTGGAAAATTAATAGATGCTATTGCAGATAAAGTATTAGTTAATTCAGTATTAATAATTCTTGCTGCATCAGGAGATATTCATCCTATTATTCCAGTTATAGTAGTTGTAAGAGATAGTGTTGTAAATTCTATTAAAATGATAGCTGCAAGCAAAGGAAAAGTAGTAGCAGCAATTAAATCTGGTAAGCTTAAAACAGTATGTTTAATGACTGGAATATCACTTACATTGTTTTACAATATACCATTTGAATTTGCAAATTTAAGAGTATCTGATTTCTTACTTTTTGTGGCAACTATATTATCACTTTATTCAGGTATACAGTATTATATATTAAATAAAGATTTAGTATTTGAGGAATAAAATTATTCCTTTTTTTTATGTAAAAAAAGGAAATGAAGAAGTTATAAATAATAATATAGTAGGAGGTGAAAAGATTGAAATGGTATTCAGGTAAATATGATAGGGCATTTAAAGAAGTAATGTTAAAAGAAAATAATAAAGATATATTAAAAGCTCTATTAGAGAAGATACTAAATGTAACTATAGATGAATTACAAATATTAAATGTTGAAAACTTATTAGGCAATGTACATGTAAAATCTCAAAGACTAGATTTAAATTTAAAAACTAATGTAGGAAGAATAAATGTAGAAGTTAATTCTACTAATTATGAGTATGTCAAAGTTAGAAATTTGGCATATTTATTTGATATATATTCACATTCTACTTTAGTAGGAGAAGAATATGATATTAACACAAAATATATTCAAATAAATCTTTCATATAAACTAGGTAAAAATAATGATCCAATAGATATATATGAAATTAAAAATAATAAGGGAAAAAATCTTGTAGATAATTTCTTTGTATATGTTGTAAATATGGATTATTATATGAACTTATGGTATACTAAAAACAAGAGAGAAATAGATAATAATTTAGTAATAGTAATGTTAGGATTAGAAAAAGAAGAATTACTAAATTTATCTAGAAAAGATGGGATGGTATTAAAGTATATGGAAGAGTTGAATAAAGTAAATGAAGAGCCAGAATTTAGAGAGTACATGAGCCTAGAAGAAGATCAAAGAAAGATATATAATACTTTTCGTAAAGAAAGAGATGATGCATTCAAAGAAAGAGATGATGCATTCAAATTATTAGATGAATCTTTAAAAGAGAAAAATGAAACAATAAAAAAGGCAAAAAAAGAAAAAGAAACTATAGTAAAAAATATGTTAGATAGTAATATGAGTATCGAAGATATATCAAAAATTACTGAATTATCTATAGATGAAGTAAATCAGATAATAAATGGAATTTAAGGAGTCAATATAGTTTGATTTTTTTTATATAATGATGTATTCTTTTTTTAGATAGGAGAGTGTGTTGTGAGTAAGAAGAATATATTAATTATTGGTATATCTGTACTTATAGTTATTGGTATTATAACAGGTTGTGTTTTTGTAGCTGTTAAAAGTTCAGAAAATAATGGTGATAAAAAAACTAGTGTTAGTAAATTACCAAATTTACCTTTACCAGAAGTAACAGGAGGAAGTAGAGGAGAACTTGGAATAGATAAAAATATAAATGAAGAAACTATAGATAATTATTTAAATAGAAGTGATTCTGTTTATCGTGATATGAGAATGTTAGATGATCCAGGTAATTATGAAGCTATAGGTGGTGATTCAAAATTATCTGGATATGTAGATGGATTTGAAGTAATACCACTTCCATATATTATTCCTGTAAATGATTTACCTCAAGAAGTAGGAGATACATATAAAGGAAAAACACTATTTAGTATAACAAGTGATGGAAAATATGTAGCTAATTATAAAGAATCAATGGATTTTATAGAAAAATATTTTCCAAAGGATAAATATATCTTTTTGATGTGTGGAGGTGGCGGATATGCTGGCTCTATGAAAAAATTTTTAGTCTCATTAGGATGGGATGAAAATATGATATATAATGTAGGTGGATATTGGTATTATAATGGAAAACACAATATAGTAGTAAAAAAAGTAGAAGATGATAAGATAACATATGATTTTGATAAAGTACCATATATAGAAATAAAATTTGATACATTAACACCTATTAGTACTACATCAAATATTACTTCTAATAAAGTAAGTAATACTACTTCAAATGTTACATCTAATAAAATAAGTAATGTAAATTCTAATTCTAATAGTACAGTAAATAGTAATAAGATAAAATTAGATTCAGTTTATTATAATGGTTATGTTGATAAAGAATATGATCGTTTAGATAAAGAAGCTAATGACAAAAATGACGAATGTCTTGGAATTGATAGTGATAAAGAAAAAGAAAAGTATGATAAATGTTTCTTAGATGTTGAAAATTTATTAAAGAAAAAAGCTCAATATGTTGATGCCTTACTAGATAAAAAAGCATCCTTTATTATAAAACTTTATCCAGGAAGTACTTGTTATTCAGGTTCTTTAGGAAACAATATATTTGATAATTTTGGTACTTTTGTTGATAAGTATAAAATTTACTCATACCAAATTGGTTTAGGAGTATTTAAATATACTAAATTATCAAGTCAAGTAAAATATGCACCATCAGTTGTTATTATTAATAAAGGACAATTAATGGCATATACAGATCCTAATAATGATACAAAGCTTATAAAAGATTATAATGAATTTGAAAATTGGATTACACAATATATAATTGTTAAATAAGCTATATGTAAAAATACATATAGTTTTTTTGAATATTCTAAACATTTTTTTCTTATATTTAAATAGGTGATAATATGTTTAAATGGTTATCTAAACTTTGTATAGTTATATTAATTACTTTATCATTACTTATTCTAATAAAACGTAATAGTAAAATAAAAAATAAAGTATATGACTATGTATATAGTGATTATATATCGTTTGCTAAAATAAATAAATTATATAAAAAATATTTTGGTGATAATCCATTATTAGAAGAAAAGATAAATATTAAACCTACTTTTAATGAGCAACTACTATATAGTAAGAAGGAAAAAATAGAAGAAGGATTAAAACTTTCTGTAGATGATAATTACTTAGTACCTAGTTTAGATTCTGGATTAGTTATTTTTACAGGAACAAAAGAAAATTATGGTAATGTAGTTATTGTACAACAAATAGATGGAGTAGATGTATGGTATGGAAATTTAAGTAATATTAATGTTAAATTATATGATTATATAGATAAAGGTGCATTAATAGGTAATTGTAATAATACTTTGTATTTAATTCATAAAAAAGACGGAGAGTTACTTGATTATGAAGATAAAATCTAAAATATATATTCATCCTTTATATTATGTGATTGCTATTATTTCTTTTTTTATGGGATATTTTAAGGCATTTAGTATTTATACATTAGTTATATTAATTCATGAATTAGGTCATATTTTTGCTGGTATAGTTTTAAAATGGAAAATATCTAGAGTTACAATATATCCATTTGGATGTATGACTACATTTGATAATAAATTAAATTCTTCAGTATATGAAGAATTTTTAATATTAATATATGGTCCATTATTTCAAATATTATTTAATATGATATATCCAACTAGTTATCACAATATAATATTAATATTTAATTTATTACCTATATATCCATTAGATGGTTCTAAGATATTGTTTTTAATTTTTAATAAGATTACTAGTTATTATAATTCATATATAATGATATATATAATATCTTATATAGTAATATTTATATTATTAATAACTAATATAAGTTTAATTAGTATTATTATTCTTTTATATATATTATATGATGTATCTAGATATGCAAGTAAATTAAATAGTATTATGTATAAATTTTATTATGAGAGATATAAATACAATTATGTATATAGTAGTAATCATATTATATTAGGTAATAATAAACATAAGATGTTTAAAGATAAAAATAATTATTTCTTTATTAATAATAAATATTATAGTGAAAAAGAAATATTAAGATGGTATTTTAATTTTTGACATAGATATTTGTGTATGATAGAATAAACGTACTTAAAGGGGGACTATATGAAGATTATTGTAAATTATGATTTGATAAAAAAAATTAAAGATGTTAAAGAACCTTTTAGTGGTTTTAAATTAATTAGGACTAAAGGACCAAGAATTTTAAAATTAATTCCATTTTATTTTTTAATAAATTTAGCACTATTTAATTCAGTAGAACAAGCCATATATTGCTCTTTAGGACTTAATGTGCCGCTTGGTATATTATTAGAAGTTATGCCTTATAGGATTGTAGGTGAAGATTTTGATAAATTACGTGCTGAGAAAGATTTAAGAAAATTATCTGTACAACTTCAAGATTTAAATTTAAAAACTAATTATGAATTATTATTAGAGTCATATGAATATGAAAAAAAATATAGTATACATCTTGATGAAAATAAAATACCATATATTTTAGAATCTAAGTATATAGTAGTTCCTACATATGATTATAATGGTGATATAAAAGAATCATATATAGTTCAGGAACATGCATTAGGTGATAAGGAATATGTATTAACTTTAGGTAGACCAAATCAAGAATTTAAATTTTCATACTCTAATGCTTAAAATGTTTGACAAATAAAGGGGAATGTGTTAAAATCTATAACTGTGTAGAACCTCATTCTACAACCGCACAGAAAAGGTATTAACTATTTAGACCTTAATGGCGAGTCTTAGATTATAAAGGAGGAAATTATGAAAGCTGTTATTGAAACTGGTGGAAAACAATATTATGTTGAAGAAGGTACAGTTCTTTATGTTGAAAAACTTGATGTAGAAGCTGGAAAAGAAATTACTTTCGATAAAGTTTTAATGGTTAATGGTAAAGCTGGTAATCCATATGTTAAGGGTGCTAAAGTTGTTGCTGAAGTAGTAAAACAAGGAAAAGCTAAAAAGGTTATTGTTTATAAATATAACCCTAAGAAGAATTATCATAAAACTCAGGGACATCGTCAACCATATACTAAAATTGAAATTAAAACAATTAAAGAAAAATAATTATGATTGTAATTGATGTTAAAAGAAAAGATGATGTAGTAAACTACATTAAAATATCAGGTCATGCAGATTATGCAGAAGAGGGATTTGATATTGTATGTGCATCTGTATCTTGTATTACTATTACTACAGTAAATGCTTTAATTAGTATTGATGAGGACTGTTTGTTGTATACAGAATCGGATGGATTATTAGAAGTGGGATTTTTAAAACATGATAAAATTATCGATAAATTAATTGATAATATGTTATCATTACTAGAGACTTTGTCTTTAGATTATAAAGAATATATAAAAATAAATTAAGGTAGGAGGTGCTCATCTATGAAATTGATGACATTAAATATCCAATTATTTGCCCATAAAAAAGGTCAAGGTTCAACTAAAAACGGACGTGATTCAATATCTAAAAGATTAGGAGCTAAAGCTGCTGATGGAGAATATGTAACAGGTGGATCAATTTTATATCGTCAAAGAGGTACTAAAATATATCCAGGTGTAAATGTTGGTATTGGATCAGATGATACTTTGTATGCTAAAATTAGTGGATATGTAAAATTTGAACGTGTTGGTAAGGATAGAAAACAAGCTAGCGTTTATTTAGAAAAATAGACTTATGTCTATTTTTTTTGGTATAATATTGCTAGAAAGTAGGATATTTTATGATAGATGAAAAATCGTTTATAAATTTATTAAAAAGGGCATACAATACTAAAGAATTACATGATTTTATACAAGGTAATGAGGTAGAGTATATATTAGAATTAATATATAATAATTCTAATAATCAGTTTTCAAAAGATTTATTAAAACAAATTATTGATAATAGTGAAAAACAAGTTTCATTTGATTTAATATCTAACTATGTTAAATATAGATATTATGTAGTAGATGAGAATACTCCTAATTATGTATTTAGTAGTCCACAAGTTATTGAAAATTTACTTTACTATTCTATTTCTAAAAAAGAGATAATAATTAATAAAGGATATGAATATGGTGGCCTTACACCAGATATTTTTAAAACAGCATCAGTAACTGGTAATGAATTATTAAAATATCCTAAAATATTAAGTGATATTAGGTATGCTAAAACTATAATAGATTTAAATATATATAATGCTACTTACTTAGATGAATCTGTTTTAACTAATGAAATAATAGATTATATATTAAGTAAAGGATATAGTTTTACACCATTAGGTTATAATACTCCTTTATCACATAATAAATATTTCATATTAAAATCATTTGAAAATAAAAATGATTATTTATATAATTTAATTTTAAATGAATTAGAAAATAATCCTAATTTTTTTAGTAAATCAGAATTAGAATATATAGTAGATACTTATTTTAAAAGAGAAAAATATATTAATGAATTCATTTTAAAACTTGCTAGTTATGATATTAATTTATATATAAGAATCTTTGAAACTAATCCTAATCTAATGTATAGAGTAAATGCTATTGATACTAGTATTTTATCTGATGAGTCAAATAATCTTGTATATAGATTTATAGATATGGGATATAGTATAGATAGTTCTAGTAACGATGCAATAAAAAATAATATTAATTATGTTAATTATTATTTTAATAAGCACATAAATGATGAAAAACGTTTTTGGGTAAAATATGTAGGTAAAAAAATAATTGATGATCCAAGTAATGGTTTTGTAATTAATGCTTTACGTAATGGATTTCAATTAAGTGACTTTGATAGTTCAGTTTTTTCAAATAAAGAATATGTAAAAGAGTCACTATTACATTTAAATTCATCTTCTCTAAATTATTTTTTTAATCAAATATCCGATGAATTATTATTAGATACTTCAAATGGTATTGTTTTTGATTTAATAGATATGGGATTAGAATTTAGAATATTTAATGCAAAAGAAAAAATAAGGGATAATATTATATACTTAGAAAAATATATTGATAGTTTTGATAAGTTTAATTGTAGTATTGTAGATAACATGAATCCAAATGTATTACTTGAAAATAAGAACTTATATTATAAAGCAGTAGATAAAGGATATAAATTAAGTAATGCTAGAAAAGAATCTTTATTTTTTAAATGTGTAGAATTTATAAAATATTCTATAGAAAAGGTTGATAATGATTATTTATTACAAAATATTTTAAATAAAGTAGATGAAAAGTTACTTATAAATGATTCTAATAATATTATATCTTTAGCTCTTTCAATGGGGATGAAATATAATCCTAATAATATATTAATAAATCATGTAATATATAATAATCCTAATTATATGATTAAATTAATAAATAATTTAAGTTCTTCTTTTGATATAGGAAGATTAATAAATAATGCAGATGATATTGTATATTCATATGAAGATGTTATTATGTTAGCTATAAAAAAAGATTATATTTATGAAAATGAAACCAATAAATTAATGTATACACCTAATTATTTAAAAGAATATATAGAAGTTAGAAGTCAAACAGGATATATAGGTAATAATTTAGATAAAGAATTTTTTAGTAATATGCCTGATGATATAATTAATGATTCATCTAATGGAGTAATAAAAAAATTAATAGATTGTCAGTATATTCTTGATGATTCAACTGATAAAAGGATATTAAATAATCCAGACTATATAAAATATTATGCTAGAGTTAATTTAGGATATTTAGATAATGCTTTAAAATATATAGATAGAGATATACTAGATGATTCATTAGTATATGATATATTAGATTGTGGATATGAGATAAATGATTATTCTCTTGATATTTTAAAGAATAATTATGATTATTTAACATATGGTGCAGATATTAGAAGAGTTAGTAGTATTCTTAGAATAAATGAAACTTTAATAGATGAAAAATTAGCTCGTAAATTAATAACAAATAGAGTAAAAATTAGTGAAGAATTAGCAGAAAAATATAATTTAATTTCACTTTATTATTCTGTTTTTAAATATTATTTTAAAAAAGGTGAAAAAGATAAAGAATTTTTATCATTTATTGATAAAATGTATTTAAAAAAAGATGAATATATAAATTCTATACCAAGTGAGTATTTACAAGATAAGGAACATATATTATGTTTAATATATACTTATCCAAATGTTATTGATATTGTAGATGAAAAATACTTGGATAAAGAACTTATATCAGTAAGTTTTAAAGAAAATTATATAATAGATGATATAGATAAATTTATTAAGTATGTTGATATATTAGGTGGAATAGAAAAAGCAGTAAGGTATAATCCTAATATAATACAATATTTTAGTAAAGAACAATTTGAAAAAGTATTTAAAGTTGATTACCAAAATATCATTGAAATAGGTATAAAGTTTGAAAAAGATTTAAAAAAATACCTTGTTGAACTTCCAGATAATTTAAATAATTATGTGTTTATATCGAATGCTATTTCAATGGGAATTCCAGATATAATTAATAAAGCAAATTTTGATATAGATTTAAATTTATTTAAAAGTGTAATTTCAAGGGGAATTAATTTATATTATTTAAGTGATAATTTAAAGGCTAATATAGTTAATAATGATGAATTATTTAACTATATGATAAATAATTCGTCTAACTTTAAACTTGTTAATGCCTTAGATATATTTATACCTAAATATATAGAAAGTGAAAAATTAGATGCATTAATAGATAAAATATCTAAAGATTGTTATATAAGTGATAAGAAAAAATTAAAAGATAATTTAATTTATTTACAAAGTAAGAATAAGGAAGTATTTATTAATTTAGATATAGCTATATTATCTGATAAATATTCATTTTTAGGTATAGAGACTATTAATAGGATAATACCTGATAAATCAGTTGTTAGAAAATTACTTGAAATTAGAAATGATAATAAACTAAAAATATTTAAATTGTGTATAACTTATTTATATAGTATTGATATAAGTATAAATGTTAATGATATACTTAGTAGAATATTAGATAGTTTATATGAAAATAAATATAATGATATGTGTAATAATATAATTGATAAATGTACTAATATTGATAATTTTATAGATGTTATTGCAAAAGGAAAAACAAAAGGTAATAATATTGAATTTATTAATAATTTAGTAAATGTATTATTAGTATCTAATAATATATATAATATTACATCTATTAGTGATTTAAAAAATATATATAGTAAAAAGTGTGAATATTTTAATAATTTAGAATTAACTAATGATATTGATTTTATAAGAAATAATATATTACTTAAATACTACAATATTAATATTAATACTGCAAAATTTATATATGAAAGATATTGTTATTTACAAAAGACTATAGATAAAATAAGTGATGTTAATTTAAAAAAGGAATTATATGATATTAAGTTTTTATTTGAATGTGATGATATAAATTATTTAGTAGAGATTTATAATAACTTAGATATAAGTAATATTGATTTTAGTTATTCTGTTCAATTAGAAGGATTAATTAGAAATGAGTTTTCAAGTAGTTATAATGAAGTATTTAAACATAATACTATGGTTAAATTAGATGATAATATATTTGAATTAGAAAATGATATAAGTTTACTTATACATGTATTAGGTGGTTATAATCATAGTTATAGAGAGCCTGAAAATTTTAAAAAGGAATGGAATATAGAACTTATGACTAATCATGGTATATGTACAAGTTATATAACTAATGAGAATTTAACAACAGCACCAGCAAATTATCCGATTTTAGTATTTACACAGTTGGAACCAAATTCTATACTACTTTCATCTCCTGATGATATAGTATCTAATAATTTTAATCAAAAGTATGATACTTCAAAAACAAAAGCATGTCGTTTCTTATTTCCTCAAGAACAAAAGGATGAAACTAGATGGCATCATAATGAAGTGGTTTTAGAAAGAAAAAAATTAAGTGGTGATTTTGAATACAAAAGACAACCTAATTATATATTGTTTATTGCTGATGGAAATTATATTAATGAAGATTGTAGTTTAAATATTGATAATATTAAAAGTAGTGAATTATGGAGAATGACAAAGAAAGCATCAGAAAATTTTAACGTACCAATACTTATTATAAATAAAGCTAAGGTGGCTAAAAGAGAACATGAACAAATTAATGATATGACTTATAAAATAGTAAATGAAAATGACTATACACTAATAAATAAAGTTATTACTAGATATATAAATAATTTAATGGGTAAAAATATTTATTTTAAAACAAGTGAGTTAGATGAGTTTATTAATTCAGTTATATCATTATGTGATAATGCTAGTTATGAAGATTGTAAAGTTATATTGGAAAATGTTTATTATACAATTATGGAAGAAAATAGAAAATTTAATGATCATAAAACTAGAGAGGCATTTAATTATGTTGCAAAGTATCAACAATTAATAGAAGATAAAATTAATAGTTTAAATAATATAGTAAAATAGTATTTATTTATGTTAGAATATTATGTGGAGGTATTTCAATGAGAAAGCATCAAAGTGTAATAGTATATGGAATAGGGAGATTTCAAGAAGATTTTGAATATTTATTTCCTACTTTTAAAGTACTAGGTTATATTACAAATAATAAGAAAGAATATAAGGGTAAAAAGTGTTATAAAGAAAGTGAATTAAGCAGTTCTAAGTTAAAACGCCATACTATTATTATTTGTGATAGAAAAAGTGATAAAATAACAAATAAATTTAATAAGTATGGACTTAAATATAAAAAGAATTATTATTATTTAGAGGACATAGCTTATTTATTAGATGATAAGATAGATAAATTAACTTTTTATACATATAAATATTATTATGAAAAAGTAAAAAAATGGAGACATGATGATGTATATAAATCTAATGGAGAGTATTTTCGTGATATGATTTATACTGATTCTATAGATAATATTAAATGTGATTATCCATTTAAGTATGTACAAATACAGCCAAAAGGATATGTATATGGATGTTGTAGTGGTTGGACAACTAAGGAAATTGGTAATATAACTTATAAGAGTCCAAAACAAGTTTGGAATAGTAATCTAGCTAGATTACATAGATTATCTATTATTAATAAAACTTATTTATTTTGTAGTACTAAAGATTGTCCGTATATGACTAGTAGTACTAAAAAAACAAATAGTAGATTTACTGATTTGGTTGAAAGGAAATCTCCAGATGAGGTATGTGTTGCTATTGATACTTCATGTAATCTTAAATGTCCAAGCTGTAGAAAGAATTTTCAAAATGTTAAACCTGGTTATCATTTAAAATTCCTTAATATGTTAGCAAATAAAATTACTAAGTCTAATTGGGCTATGGATTCAAAAGAATTTATAATAGCTAGTCAAGGTGAAACTTTCTTTAGTAATGTTTATAGGAAAATGTTATTTTCATCTAAAGTTACAAGAAGAGATTCTATAATAATTCATACTAATGGAACACTTCTTACTAAGAGTAATTTGGATAAATTATGTTCTAAGTATAAAAATATTGAAATAATGATTAGTGTAGATGCTACTTGTGAAGAAACATATAAAAAGATAAGATGTGGTGGTAATTTTAAACAATTAATGAAGAATTTAGAAAATCTATCAATTGCTCGTAAGGAAGGAAGAGTAAAGAAGGTTAATTTATTGTTTGTTATACAAAGAGCAAATTATAAAGAAATGGTAGATTATGTTAAACTTGTAAAAAGATTAGGTTTTGACCATGCTGATTTTTCAAAAATTCAAAATTGGAGTACATTTACTGATGAGGAATTTGAAAATATTTCTATGTTCACATCAGATGATAAACCAAAGGAAGAAATTAAGAAAATTTTATCCGATAAAATTTTTAAAGATGATGTTGTTATTCATAAGAATTTTTTCGATTAAAAGTCTAGAAATTGTTCTAGATTTTTTTAGAAAAAATAACTTTTTTATTTAAAGTAATTTTAAAAAAAATAAAAAAACAGGAATAAAATAAATTTAAGAAAATAATCAAAAAGCATTGACAATCCCTTACAAAATAAAGCGAAAACAATTATTAAGTGTCAAAAATACTTTTATAAAAAATTTAAAAAAATAAAAAAAGTAAAATTTACAAAAAACAATATATTGAAAAATAATACTATAAGGTAATACTTTCAAAAAAGCATAAAAAATTTTAAAAAAACTATTGAAATTTACCATATATTGATAGTATAATTTGAGACAGAAGTAGGAGGTATAGAGTATGTCTGAAACAAGTAAAAAGATAACTTTAGATGTTATAAAACGTAATGGTAGAAAAGTAGACTTTGATGCTAGTAAAATAGCACTTGCCATAAAAAAAGGTTTCGACGATGTAAATAAGTTATTAGAATCAACAGAAGAACAACCAGATTCTAAAATGGCTTATACCAGTAAAGATGTTAATAAAGTATACTTAGGTGTACTTAAAAATATAGAAAAAAAATATAAAAATGAAACAAGAATAAAAATAGAAGAAATACAAGATTTAATAGAATTAGAATTAGAAAAACAGGGATATGAAGATGTAGAAAAATCTTTTTCAGATTATAGAGAAAGAAGAGCACAATCTAGGGAAGCATTTTCAAATGATAAAAAAATCCATAAATTTTTAAAAACACTTGAGGGATTAGGATTAAAGAGTGCTAACGAAGATGATACAAAAAGAGAAAATGCAAATATAGATGGAGATAGTGCTATGGGTACTATGCTTCAATATGGTAGTACAGTTTCAAAAGAATTTGCTAAGGCATACTTAATGAAAAAGAAATTTTCAATGGCACATGATGAGGGAGATATACATATTCATGATATGGATTTCCTTGCTATGGGTACTACAACTTGTATGCAAATAGAATTAGACAAATTATTTAAAAAAGGTTTTTCAACTGGTCATGGACATCTTAGAACACCTGCAAGTATTAGTTCATATAGTGCACTTGCTGCAATAGCAATTCAATCAAATCAAAATGATCAACATGGAGGACAATCTATTCCAGCATTTGACTATTATATGGCGCCAGGAGTACTTAAAACGTTTAAAAAAGAATTTAAGCAACAAATATATGATTTGTTAGATTATGAAGATTTATTACCATTTATAAATATGGAAAAAATAAGTAAAGAAATTGATAAATTAAATAGTATCGATTTAGATATAGAAATGTTTAAAAGTAGTTATAGTGATTCAAATGAAATGAAAAGATTATTTGAAAAGTCATATGAAAAAGCTATTGCAAAAACTAATAGACAAACATATCAAGCTATGGAAGCATTTATACATAATTTAAATACAATGCATTCACGTGCAGGAGCTCAAGTTCCATTTTCTTCAATAAATTTTGGAACTGATACATCAGCTGAAGGAAGAATGGTAATTAAAAATTTCTTAGAGGCAACTTATGCTGGATTAGGAAAAGGAGAGACACCAATATTTCCAGTATCTATATTTAAAGTAAAAGAAGGTGTCAACTATAATCCAGAAGATAAAAATTATGATTTATTTAAATTAGCTTGTAAAGTAAGTGCTAAAAGATTATTTCCAAATTTCTCATTTATAGATGCACCATTTAATAAAGCATTCTATAAACCAGGAGATTTTAAAACAGAAGTTGGTTATATGGGATGTCGTACACGTGTTATGAGTGATGTTACAGATTTAAATAATCAAACAACTGGTGGAAGAGGTAATTTATCATTTACATCAATTAATTTACCTAGACTTGGTATAAAACATGGGATAGCCCTAAAAGAAAGAGATAAGGCAGATATGAAAGGATTTTATGCAAATCTAGAGGAAATGATGGATTTAGTAAAAGATCAATTACTTGAAAGATTTGAAATACAATGTAATAAACATGTTTATAATTTCCCATTTTTATTAGGCTCAGGTGTTTGGACAGATGCAGAAAAATTAAAACCAAATGATAGATTAAGAAAAATATTAAAACATGGTAGTTTAACAATTGGATTTATAGGATTAGCAGAAACACTTAAAGCATTAATTGGTAAACATCATGGAGAGAGTAAAGAAGCTCAAAAATTGGGATTAGAAATTATCAAATTTATGAGAAATAAGACTGATGAGTATTCTAAAAAGTATAATTTGAATTTTACTTTAATAGCAACTCCAGCAGAAGGTTTGTCTGGAAGATTTGTTAATATAGATAGAGCTATATATGGAAATATAAAAGGTGTAACAGATAGAAAATATTACACTAATTCATTCCATATACCAGTTTACTATAATATCAGTATAAAAGATAAAATAACATTAGAAGCCCCATATCATAATTTAACTAATGGAGGACATATCTCATATATAGAATTAGATGGAGATACTGTTACAAATGTTGATGCATTTGAAAGTGTAATTAGATTAATGAAAGAATCTGGAATAGGATATGGTGCTATTAATCATCCAGTTGATAGAGACCCAGTATGTGGATATGTTGGGGTAATTGGAGATGTATGTCCAGGATGTGGTCGTAAAGAATTTGATAGTGTACCACTTGAAACAATTAAATCATTGAATTGTGATTGTTAATATATATAGAAAGAAGAGGAGTTAATATGGAAAAAGTTGTTGGTGAAGGTGTAGGTTTTGAAAGAATAAGAAGAGTTACAGGATATTTAAGTGGAGATGTTAGTAGATTTAATAACGGTAAAAGAGCAGAGGAAAAAGATAGAGTAAAGCATACTGGTATTAAAGATATCAAATGTGAATTTAAAAAATAATGAAAATACGTGTAGCTTGTGATTTACAAGAAGATAGTATAGTTGATGGAAAGGGAGTTAGGACAGTTTTATGGACACAAGGATGTGGACATTGCTGCCCTAATTGTCATAATCCACATACTTGGGATTTTAATGGTGGAGAATTAGTAGAAGTACAAGATGTAATAGATAGAATTCTTGCTTTAGAGTGTCAAGATGGAATTACATTTAGTGGTGGAGATCCTTTTTATCAACCAGAAGCTTGTGCAGAAATAGCAAAAGCAATAAAAAATACAAAAATGGACATTTGGTGTTATACAGGTTTTACTTTTGAACAATTATTAAAAATGAGTAAAGATAATGGCGCTATTATGGATTTTTTAAAAAACATAGATGTTTTAGTTGATGGACCTTTTATTCAAAAATTACATAGTTATGATTTAGCATTTAAAGGGTCTTCAAATCAAAGAATTATAGATGTAAAAAAATCACTTGCTATTAATGAAGTGGTTTTATTAAAAATTGATGATGGTGCTATAGAATCTAGCTTTGGAAGAAATAAAGAAATGCTATTTGTATAATTATGAATAGTAAAGACTATTAACAGTTATTGGTTAATAGTTTTTTTAGTAAAAAATTTATAAATAATTTAGTATAGCAAAAAAACAATAACATATAATATTAATATGAAAAAGAAATTAAAGAGTTTATTTTATATTTTTTTTCCTATTATAATAGGAAGTATAGTTGGATTTATTATTAAGGATTATATTGATTATTCTAAATTAAATAAACCGCCACTTAGTCCTCCAAAGATATTATTTCCTATAATGTGGTCAATAATATATTTACTAATGGGAGTATCATATTATTTATTTAAAAAGAATTATAATTTTAGTTCTAAAGGTATATCAAAATTATATTATATTCAATTATTTGTAAATGCTTTATGGTCTATTATATTTTTTGTATTTAAATTGAGATTTTTATCTATAATATGGATTTTATTATTACTTATATTAATAATTACATTATATAAATCTATAATTGATAAAGTTAAAGTGTCTGCATACTTATTAATTTTATATATACTATGGACTATGTTTGCTACATATTTAAATATTGGAATATATATATTAAATTAAAACTGTTAAACAGTTTTTTTTATAGAAAAAATATGTAAAATATATTATAATGTTTTTAGGTGATATAATGAACGAGATAAAGGTAGTATTTATGGGAACTCCTGATTTTAGTGTCCCTGTATTAAAAATGCTTATAAATAAAACTAATGTAATAGGTGTTGTTACACAACCAGATAAACCTGTAGGAAGAAAAGGAATAGTATCTATGTCTCCAGTAAAGGAAGTAGCACTTAAACATGATATAAAAATTTTTCAACCAGTAAAAATAAAAACAGAGTACAAGGAAATACTTGATTTAAATCCAGATATAATTATTACATGTGCATATGGACAAATAATACCAAAAGAAATACTAGATTATCCTAAATTAGGTTGTATAAATGTTCATGCTTCTCTTTTACCATATCATAGAGGAGGAGCACCTATACATCGAGCTATAATAGATGGTGATAAACAAACAGGTGTATCTATTATGTATATGGATGTTAATATGGATAGTGGTGATATAATATCTCAGAAAACTATTGATATACTTGATACAGACACTGCTGAAAGCTTATTTGATAAGTTATCTATACTAGGTAGTGAGTTGTTGTATGATACTTTACCAAGTATTATTGATGGTACTAATAATAGAATTAAACAAGATGAAACTATTGCAACATATTCATATAGTATAAAACCAGAAGATGAAATAATAGATTTTAATAAAACTAGAATAGAAGTATATAACCAGATAAGAGGTTTAAATAGTTGGCCTGTTGCACATACTTATTTAGATGGTAAAAGACTAAAAGTATGGGAATCAAAAATTGGAGATTGTAAGGTAAATTCTAATATAGGTACTATTACTAATATATATAATGATGGAATAGGTGTACAAGTTAGTGATGGAGAAATAATATTTACTGTAATACAGCCAGAAGGAAAGAAAAAAATGAATGTAAAAGATTATTTAAATGGATGTAAAAAAGATGAATTAAAGAATAAAAGGTTAGGATAATAGTATGAAAAATTTTTTTGAAATAGTTCGTGGAATATATCATAATAAGCAAAAAAGAGCAATATTTAGTTTGGTAGTATGGTTTCTTTTCTTCGTTATTGTATTTGCTTTAATTGGAAAACCACCAAAAGAAGTACCTATAACATATTATGAAAAAGAAAGTGTAGGGAATATTGCTTTAAAAAACTATAAAAATATGAAAAGTTTTGAAGTAAATTATAAAGTTGAAATTAATCAAAATAATAAAATAGATACTTATACTATAACTGGTACTTATTTTAATGATAAATATTATTTAACTAATCAAGAAATTAACTTGTATTCAAAAGAAGGAAATGTATATGTAGTAGATGATAATTTAAAGGAAATTACACCATATACTAATACATTAAATGATTTTTATAGAGTAGATTTACAGATATTACTTAAAGATAATCTATATACTATAATTACATCTAGTGAGGAAGAGTCTAAAACTAATTATAAAGATGGTACTAAAACTACTAATTATAAATATAGTACTTCGGATGGAAAAACTATTTTAATTTCTGTTAATGAATATAATAATATTATAAATAGTATTGAATTAGATTTTACTAATTATTATTTTTATGAATATAAAGTATCTATTACATATAAGAATATAGATAATATAACTGAGTTTGAAAAAAGTTATGATGATTATACAATTAAAGGAGTAGGTGAGTAATTATGAACATTAAATCTGATTCTAGAAAAGTTCGACCAGGTGATATATTTGTTGCATTAAGAGGAATAGATGGTGATGGACATAATTATATAGAAAAAGCTATTGAAAATGGTGCTAGTTTAATAGTTGCAGAAGAAGGAAGTTATAGTGTAGAAACTAAAATAGTAGATGATACTAGAGAGTATTTAAATCAGTATTTAATTGATAATTATAATCATATTATAGATGATATGACATTAATAGGTATTACTGGTACTAATGGTAAAACAACAAGTTCATATCTTATATATGAAGCATTAAATATGCTAGGATATAAATGTGCATATATTGGTACAGTAGGATTTTTTTTAGAAAAGAAAGTAAATGATTTACCAAATACTTGTCCAGATATATGTGAAATGTATGATATGATTATAAAGGCATATGAAAATGGTTTTAAGTATATTGTATTAGAAGCTAGTAGCCAAGGTATAGCATACGGAAGAATTAAAACATTAAAATTTGATTATGCAATATTTACTAATTTAACTAGAGATCACTTAGATTATCATAAAACTATGGAAAATTATTGTAAGGCAAAGCAACAATTATTTCATCAATTAAAAGAAAATGGACTTGGAATTATTAATATAGATGATAACTATAGTTCATATTTTAAGATTGGTAATTACATAACTTATGGATTTAATGAAAGTGATTATCAAATAACACAGTATAATATGACAGATAAAGAAAGTAAGTTTACAATTAATAATGAGTTTTCTATTAAATGTAATTTAATAGGAAAATATAATATATATAATTCTTTAGTAGCATATATAATTTTAGATAAAATAGGAGTATCATACGAATCAATTAAGAAGGTATTTTTAAATCTTAATCCACCTAGTGGTAGAATGGATATTGTAAAATATAATAATAATACTATTATTATTGATTATGCACATACACCGGATGCAATGGAAAATATATTTAATACAATTAAAGATATTAAGTATAATCATTTATATGTTGTATTCGGTTGTACTGGAGATAGAGATAGAAAAAAAAGACCTATTATGACTTCTTTAGCACTTAAAACAAGTGATTTTGTATATATAACTAGTGATGATTTACATAATGAAGATTTTAATCAAATAATAGATGATATGTTAGAAAATAATGTATATAATAATTATGTAATAATAAAGGATAGATATAAAGCTGTAGAAGAGGCAATAAATAAGTTAGGAAGTAATGATATATTATTACTGCTTGGTAAAGGACATGAAGAATATATTATTGTAGGTAATGATAAAATTCCATACAATGATAGAAAAGCAGTAAATAGTATAATAAAATCAAAGGAAAGTGTAACAATTTAATAATTTTATTATATAAAATGATATACACTTCGGTATATTTGACATAAGATATACTGAGGTGTTTTTTATGTTACAAACAGATTCTAGAAAAATTAATGTTGGTGATACTTTTATCGCAGTTAAAGGAAGTACAGAAGATGGACATAAATATATAGAGGATGCTATTAAAAGAGGCGCTAAGAATATAGTAGCTGAATATGGTAATTATAGTATTCCTACACTAATTGTGGATAATACAACAGAGTATTTAGATAAATATTTGAAAATAAATAGTGTTGATATTAAAGTTATAGGTGTAACAGGTACAAATGGTAAGACTACTACTTGTTATATTTTGTATCAATTGTTAAATAAATTAGGAATAAAATGCGCATATATTGGTACATTAGGATATATAGTAGATGATAAAGTAGAGCAATTAGAAAATACTACTCCAGGAAAATTAGAATTATATTATTTATTTAAAAGAAGTTTAGAGTATGGATGTGAATATGTTGTAATGGAAATAAGTAGTCAAGCATTAGATCAAAATAGAGTAAGTAATATAGAACTAGATTATGCAATATTTACTAATTTAACTAGGGATCATTTAGACTATCATAAAACAATTGATAAATATATTGAAGCTAAACAAAAAATGTTTTATTTATTAAAAGAAGATGGAATATCACTTATAAATAATGATGATGAGTATTCTAATAAATTTAAAATAGGAAAATATAAAACATATGGTTTTCATGAAAGTGATTATGTAATAAATGATGATGGATATATAAATGGTAATAAATATGATATACCACTTTTAGGAGATTTTAATAAATATAATTTATTGGGCGCTATAAGTGTATTATATGAAATGGGATATAATTATGATAATTTATATAAATTAGTAAATCAATTAAAAGAACCTAGTGGTAGAATGGAGACAGTTAATTATGGTACTAATAGAATAATAATAGATTATGCACATACACCAGATGCTATGGAAAATGTAATTAAAACTGCACAAAAATTTACAGTGGGTCGTATAATTACAATAATAGGATGTGGTGGAAATAGGGATAAAGGAAAGAGAAAAATGATGGCTGAAATAGCAACCGATATGTCAAGTTACGTTATATTTACAAGTGATAATCCTAGATTCGAAAATCCACTTGACATATTAGATGAAATGACAAATTCTCTTGACAAAAATAACTATGAAATAGAGTCAAATAGAGAAAATGCAATAAAAAAGGGTATACAATTATTAGATAATAATGATATACTATTGTTGCTAGGAAAAGGACATGAGAAGTATCAAATAATAAATGATACTAAAATTCCTTTTGATGATAAAGAAATTGTTTTGAAAAATATATAGGAGAGATTTATATGTTAATTTTAGCAAAGGCCATATTATCGCTTATGATAGGCTTTGTATTATCGGTTATACTAGGACATTTTTTAATACCATTACTAAAGAAATTAAATTTTGGACAAAAGTTAAGTACTTATCTTGAAAAAAAACATAAGAAAAAAGAGGGAGTACCAACTCTTGGAGGATTAATATTTATAATTCCAACAATACTTACTGTTATTATACTTTTAGCATTTGGTAAAATTGAATTATCTAGAAATTTGGAAATTGTATTATTTGTTTTTCTCGCACATGCATTTTTAGGTTTTATAGATGATTATTTAATTATCAAAAGAGGAAATAATATTGGACTTACAGAATTCCAGAAATTGTTTGGACAAATAGTTATATCACTTGTATTTTTTTATCTCTTTATGAAATCAGGTGCA
This sequence comes from uncultured Bacilli bacterium, assembly GCA_947581765.1. GTDB lineage: Bacteria > Bacillota_I > Bacilli_A > RF39 > UBA660 > UBA5578. The sequence continues at coordinate 24,801 of CANPVU010000008.1, read as the reverse complement.
GATCCATCACTTAATATTGCTACATTAGGTATTAAAATTAATATGGGTTGGATGTATGGAATTTTCATATTGTTTATGCTAGTTGCTAGTAGTAATGCTGTTAATTTAACAGATGGACTTGATGGATTATCTGGTGGATTATCGTTAATGGCTTTTTTAGCACTTGGCCTTATTAGTTGGAATGCATCATCAATTACAGGTACCGAGGAAATAGCAATATTCTGTTTTATATTAGTAGGAACTTTATTAGGATTTTTATTTTACAATACATATCCTGCAAAGGTTATAATGGGAGATACAGGTTCACTTGCACTTGGGGCATCCTTAGCAAGTGTTGCAATTATAACTAAGCATGAATTAACTTTTATAGTTATAATGGGTGTATTTATATTTGAAACACTAACTAGTATTATTCAAACATTTAGTATGATATGCTTTAGAAGAAAAGTCTTCTTAATGACTCCTTTTCATCACCATTTAGAAAAATTAGGTTGGGAAGAAAGGGATATAGTTAAGTTCTTATGGTTTATAGGTTTAATACTTAGTATGAGTGCTATTATATTTGGAGTATGGATTTAAGCGTCTATTATAGACGTTTTTTATTATATTGACATATACCCTATAGGGGTATATAATTATTTTGGTGAAATTATGAAAAAGGAATGCTTTACTAGAAAAAAACATAGAGGCTTAGATGAGAAACAAAAATTAATTAAGAGACTAAATATAATAGAAGGACAAGTAAAAGGTGTAAAACAAATGATAGATAGTGATAGATATTGTGATGAAGTTTTAATTCAAATATCTGCTATAAATAAATCATTAAAAAGTTTAGGAAACGAAATATTAAAAAATCATTTATCTACTTGTGTAGTTGAAGATATAAAAAAAGATAATTTAAGTGTTATAGATGATGTAGTAGAATTGATAAAAAGATTACAACAATAATATAGGAGAGATAATATGAATAAAGTTATTTTAAATATAGGTGGTATGAGTTGTAGTGCATGTTCTAGTGGTTTACAAAAGTACTTAAATAAACAAAAAGGAATAATAGATGCCACTGTAAATTTAGTAATGGCACAAGCATCAATAAGTTATAGTGATGAGGTAACAATAGATGATATAAACAGATATATACATGAAGCAGGATTTGAAAGTTTAGGAATATATGATGAAGTTTTAATTCAAAAGAAGAAGAAAAATGATAAGATAAAATTAATTATATATTGTGTTTTAGCAGTTATAGTAATGTATATATCTATGCATAGTATGTTTAGTTTACCTATTATATCTTATATTAATCCTAGTATTTATCCATTAAATTATGCATTAGTTTTATTTATTTTTGCTGTAGCATTCATATTTTATGGAATGGATATATTTAAAAGTGGAATAAAAAATTTAATACATAGAACACCAAATATGGATACTTTAGTGTCTATAGGAGTAATATCAAGTTTATTATATAGTATTTATAGTACTATAATGATTATAAAATGTGATAGTAGTTATGTTAATAATTTATATTTTGAATCTTGTTGTATAATAATTTTCTTTATTAAATTAGGAAGATATATTGATTCAAAGTGTAAAGATAGTACTAAAAGTTCGATAAAAGACTTAGTAACTATTACACCTAGTAAGGCTTTAATTAAAGATAATGATACACAAAGAGAAATATCCATAGATGAAGTAAAAAAAGGAGATATATTGATTGCTAAACCTGGTATGAAAATAGCAGTAGATGGAAATATAGTTAGTGGAAGTACACATATAGATGAATCATTTATTACAGGTGAATCAATACCAGTTAAAAAAAGTATTGGGTCTAAAGTAATAGCTGGTTCTATTAATAATGAAGGTTATATAGAATATGAAGCTGTTAAAATAGGTAAAGATTCAACTATATCAGAAATAGTAAAATTAGTAGTAGAAGCAACAAATACTAAGGCACCTATATCTAGATTAGCAGATAAAGTTAGTAGTATTTTTGTACCAGTAGTAATAATACTTGCTATTTTATCTTTTATAACTTATATTATATTGGGATTTAGTATTAGTGAGGCTATAAATACATTTGTTACTGTATTAGTTGTAGCTTGTCCTTGTTCGCTAGGACTTGCAACACCACTTGCTATGGTAATAAGTGTTGGTATGTGTGCTAAAAGAGGAATACTAGTAAAAGATAGTTCGATACTTGAAAATGCAAAAAAAATAGATACTGTAGTATTTGATAAAACAGGAACACTTACACATGGTAGTTTAGAGATATTTAAAATATATAATTATAGTAATTATACTGAAGAAGAATTAATGTCTATAGTATCTAGTATAGAATTAAACTCATCACATCCAATAGGAGTATCATTACTAAATTATTCTAAAATAAATAATATAAGTTTAAAAAATGTAGATAATTTTTCAAATATAGATGGTATTGGTGTAAAAGGTGTTTTAGATAATAAAAATATATATTTATGTAATAGTAAAATATTTGATACTTTAAATATTAACAATAAATATTTAGAAGATGAAAAATATTTAACTAGTGTGGGTTGTAGTATAGTATATGTTATACAAAATGATACTATAATAGGATTATTAGGACTAAAAGATACATTAAAACTAGATGCTTTAGAATGTATAAATAAACTAAAGAGTATGGGAAAAGATATTATTATGTTAACTGGTGATAATAAGATAACTGCAAATATTATTGCAAAACAATTAAAAATAGATAATGTAATAGCAAATGTTTTACCAAAAAATAAAAATGATGTAATATTAAAATTAATTGAAGATAATAAAAATGTAATTATGGTAGGAGATGGAGTAAATGATGCTATTAGTTTAGCTAGTGCTACTATTGGTATTAGTATTAATCATGGAACTGATATAGCAGCAAATTCATCTGATATTATATTAATGAATGATAACTTATTACAGATTATAGATTTAATAAATATAAGTAAAAAAACTATTTATAATATAAAGGAAAATTTATTTTGGGCATTTTTTTATAATATATGTATGATACCTATAGCACTAGGTATATTACGACCATTTGGTATTAGTATGAATCCTATGATAGGAAGTATGGCTATGATGTTAAGTAGTATTACTGTTACACTAAATGCATTAAGATTAAAATTAATATGTAAAAAGGAGAGATAATATGTTTAGTAAAAATAAGAAAGTATTTAAAGTTGATGGAATGCACTGTAATCATTGTGCTAAAAAAATAGAAGAAGGATTATTAAATGTAAATATGGATAAAGTAAAAGTTAATTTATCTAAAGGTGAAGTAATTGTACAATCAAAAGAAAAAATAGATGAAAATTTAGTAAAAGATGTAATAACAGAATTAGGTTTTGTATATAAAGGTGAAGTATAAAAATATGGAAGAATATAAAGAAATAGAACGCAGTATAATTAAGAAGTATCGTAAAGATATATGGAGTAAATTTATAAGAGCTATTAATGATTATAAATTAATAGAAGAAAATGATAATATAATGGTGTGTATGAGTGGAGGAAAAGATTCATTTTTACTTGCAAAATGTATTCAAGAATTAAAAAGGCATGGTAAAATTCATTTTGATGCTCATTATGTTGTTATGGACCCAGGATATACAGAATATAATAGAAATTATATAGTAGAGAATGCTAAAAAATTAAATGTACCAATAGAAATATTTGAAAGTAATATATTTTCATCAGTTGATAGTATGTGTCCTAAGAGTCCATGCTATATGTGTGCAAGAATGAGAAGAGGTTATTTATATAGTAGGGCACAAGAATTAGGATGTAATAAAATAGCACTTGGACATCACTTTGATGATGTTATTGAAACTACTTTACTTTCAATGTTTTATGGTTCTGAAATAAAAACAATGATGCCTAAATTACACAGTGAAAATTTTAAAGGTCTAGAACTTATTAGACCACTTTACTTAGTTAAAGAGCAAAATATTATATCGTGGAGTAAATCTAATAATTTAAAATTTATAGATTGTGCTTGTAAATTTACTCAAAATTTAAAATTAGAAAATGAAAATATAAGTAAAAGAAAAGAAATAAAAGATTTAATTAAAAATTTAAGAAAGATAAATAAAAATGTTGATTACAACATTTTTAAAAGTTTAGATAATGTAAATATTAATTGTATTTTAGGATATAAACAAGAAGGTAAGTATACTAGTTTTTTAGATAAATATAATGACTAACTTATAAGTTGAGATAAATTCAACTTATAAATTATTGATTAAATAATAAAAAATATTTATAATTGAATTGTAAGGCGGTATGAATATGAAAAAAATAATTACTTTATTATTGTTATTTATAATGACAATTACGTTAACAGCATGTAATGATAAAAAACAGGATAAGAGTGAGAATGCCAATTCTAATAGCAATGAAAATAAAATAGATGACTCTACTAAATTTAAAGAAGAATATGAAAAAGAAAATGGTAAGAAGAATGATAGTGGAAAAACTATGCGTAGTGTAGATATATCTTCTAGTAATCCTTTTGTATATAAAACAGCAGATGATATAGTGGATTATATGGATGATAAACAAACTTTCTTAGTTTATTTTGGATATTCAACTTGTCCATGGTGTAGAAGTGTTATTACTATTTTAACAGATGTATTAAATGATAATAATGTGGATAAAATATATTATGTAGATATACATGATATAAGAGATACATTAAAAGTAAATGATAAAGGAAAGGTAGTTACTGATAAAGAGGGTAGTGATGCATACTATAAACTTATCGATAAATTAGATAAAGTATTAAGTGATTATACTCTAACTTGGAAGGATAAGACAATTGATACAAAAGAAAAAAGAATTTTTGCACCTAATATAATATTTGTAAAAGATGGTAAAGCAAAAAGTATAACAACTGGTATTAGCGATAAGCAAGATGATGCATATATGGATCTTACTGATGAAATAAAAAAAGATTCTAAAAAGAAAATTTTAAAGGTAGTAAAAGAATATATAAGTAGTAGCTCTGTTTGCAATTCAAAAGATGATAAGTCATGTTAAAGTTTTTCTTTATATGACTTTTTTTTCTCAATTAAATATTGTATACTTTATAGTAAGCTATACTATTATTAATATTACTCTTTAAATTATCTATTATCTTTTTAAATCATTAACTATAGAATGAAAAAATTAAGTTAATACTTAGGTATAAAATTTAAATAGTTTTGTAATTTAATATTTACTATGATATAATTTTTATGTGATATCGATTAGTATATAATTATTTTGGAGGTAATTATGGGAATATATAGATTTTTAGCTAGTTCTAGAGAACTTAAAGAAATTGATGATAAAAAAGACATTATGAAAATTAGTGTTTTAACTGATTTAAGTCAGATATCAGAGTATACTGATAAGAAAAATTGTGCAACTTTTGAATGGAATTATACAGATGAAAATGCAGAAAAGCTTATTGAATACATTAAAGAACATTTAAAAATATGTCCAAGAATAGAATTATGGAGTACTCAAATTGGAGAAAAAAGGGATGCCATAATAAAGAAATGTTCTAAATATATACTTAATAAGGATTATATAAAGGATATATGGGGTAAGGATTCACTTGATTATCCACAATGTTTAATTGTATATAATGCTTAATAATATGTGTTTGAAATGAGGTTGATTTATGAATAACACTTATCATTTTAAATCAAAACATAGAAAATTAAAAATATTAATAACATTTATATTAATATTAGTTTTATTTAATCCTATTTCATTAAATTTTTATTATCATTCTATAAAAAAGATTGCTAATAGTGATGGAATAGCTTCTTTTAATGATGAATATACTGGTGTTGAATCTAATGGAGATTTAGTAAATGAACAAGATGTTCAAGAGTTACAAGATTCTAAAATAACAGGTGAAGAATATGAATTTGATACTACATATTATCCATATTTTTCATATTTAAGTGCTGATGAAAAAATAATATATAAACAAATATATGCAAATGCTACAGAAATATCTAAATACTTTGTTCCAAAAGTAAAGATAAATATTTCTCAATTAAAAAAAGTATTTGAAGCGGTGTATAATGATCATCCAGAACTTTTTTGGCTTAATACTAGTTATTCTTATAAATATACACCTGATAATAATTGTGTACAAATAATACTTAGTTTTAATGAAACTATAAATGATATAGTTAATGCTAAGAAGAAATTTGATACAGAAGTAAATAAAATAATTAGTGCTGCAAATAAGTTAAAAACTAATTATGAAAAGGAAAAATATGTACATGATACTATTGTTAAATCAGTAAAATATGATAAGAATGCATCTATGAATCAAAGTGCTTATAGTGCTCTTGTTAATAAAAGTACTATATGTGCAGGATATTCTAGAGCATTTCAATATATAATGATTAATTTACATATACCTACATATTATTGTGTTGGTATATCAAGTGTAAATCATGCATGGAATATAGTAAAGTTAGATGATGGATATTATAATGTAGATTTAACTTGGGATAATACAGATTCTAATAGGTATAAATATTTTAATAAAACAGATAGTGATTTTTCTATTACACATAAACGTACAGGATTATCATTAAAATTACCAAAATGTAATGCTACTAAATATAGGACAATTAATACTCGTACTAGTAATACTGTTTATAGCTCTGATGCTCCTAAGAGTAATAAAACTGTAAATAGTAATTTAATTAGTAATGAAAAATCTAATAGTAATTTGTCTAATAATAATGTTAATAAAGATAATACAACAAGTAATATAGTAGATAATGAGGGTAGTAATATCGAAAGTAATTATAATAGTGATATAAATAACAGTAATTCATTAGATGAAATGAGTAATGATAATACAAATGAAAATGAAGATACAAGTATTTCTTCTGATAATTCTAATAGTATGGAAGTTAATGATATACAAAATAATATGAGGAGACGATATGCAGAAAGATAAAAAATTTATAGAGAATAATAATTATGAAATAGTTGAAACTAGAAGTAATTATTGTAAAATGAGTGCCAGCATTACTAATACTAGTTTAAATCCATATAATGTAGCACATGGTGGTTTCATATTTGGACTTGCTGATACTGCAGCTGGTATAGCAGCTAGAACTAAGGGTGTTAGTGCAGTGACATTAGATTCTTCCATTCAGTATCTACATACTATAAAAGGTGAAAAAATATATGCTGTTGCAAATTGTATTAAAGAAGGAAGAACAATATCTGTATATAATGTAGAAATATTTGATGAAAATGATAGGTTATGCGTTAATTCTACTTTTACTTATTTTTATATAAATTAAACTATGAAAATAGTTTTTTTGTACAAAATAAGTCTAGAGGTGATTTAATGAGATTATGGCATTATAAATTAATTTCAGTTTTACCACAGGCTATGTTAATTAGTCAATGGAGAGAATGCATTGCTATGAAAAGACAATGGGATAAAGGAACATTAAATAGAAGATTAGTAAGTTATATTAAAGATTATGATAGAAGTTATTTTCTAAATTATGTTTATAAGATAGTTTGTGAATTAGATAGAAGAAATATAAAGTATCAAGTAAAGTATTATGATGAAATATCTAATTTTTGTAATAACGATTTAAAATATAATGATATATTTCTAGAACATAATAATAGATATTTAAAGCAATGTTATTATAATTTAGAAGAAAAGTATGATAGAAAAATTATTTCATTAGAAGAGTTTAATAAGATTAAAAGTTTGTATAATAATGTTTTTAGATAAAATCATATTGTTGCTTTAGTGTAAATTTGTGATATACTATATAATGAGGAGTATATAATTATGAAGAAGAGTATTATTATGATTGTTATAGCAATAGTTATTATAGTAATAGGTAGTGTAATTATTGTTAAGAATAATCAAAATAAAAAACAAATAGTAAAGCCTTTTTATCTATTTGTAGCAACCATTGATGAGTCTGATGAATTATACAAAGATAAAGTTATACAAACATATGATGAATATAATGAGTTGTTAGAACATTATCAAGCTCAAAGTACAATTGATGAAAGCGATTTTGAAAAATATGAATATTTGTCAATAATTATAGAAAATAATTATTGTAATGGTTCTATTGAAGGAATAGAAAGTGCTGATATAAATAAAGATACTGTTGATGTGTTAGTAAATATAAAATCAAGTTGTGGAGTATGTGCTCCTATAAAATTACTTTATTTTATACGATTTGAAAAAGGAAAATTACAAAGTGATATTAAAACAAATATAAAATATAGGCAAATAAATAATGTGAAATGTGATCCAGATACTGAATATAAACCAGTTATATACTTATATCCAACAGTTGATACTGATGTTACTGTTAAATTAGGTAAGGAAGAAAATTTATTAGTTACATATCCTAAATATGAAAAAGAGTGGAAAGTTAGGGCTACTAAGCAAGGAAATTTAACTGATGAAAATGGTAGAAATTATTATGCACTTTATTGGGAAGGAATAAGTTATTCCATAAAAAATAGTGATGAAGGATTTGTAGTTAAGGGTGAAGATACAATAGAATTTTTAGAAGAAAAACTAAAAATACTAGGTTTAAATGAAAGAGAAAGTAATGAATTTATTATGTATTGGTTACCTAAATTACAAAATAATGAATATAATTATATTAGGTTTGCAAGTATGGAAGAAATTAATGATAGCATGCCACTTATAATTAATCCAAAACCTGATACAATAATAAGAATTCTTATGATAAGCAAACCTTTAAAAGAAAAAATTAGTGTTAAAGAACAAAAACTAATTACGCCTAATAGAAAGGGATTTACTGTAGTTGAGTGGGGCGGAACTACAAAGTAATAAAGGTGAAGTTATGGCCAAGAAAAAAAGACGTAGAAGACTAAAAGTGAAAAATATTCTAATAGCTGTTTTAATTTTTACTGTATTAGTAGCAAGTACTGCATTTTTAATATTTAACAGTCATAAGGTGCAAAAATTAGAAGTAAAGGAAAAAATAACTATAACTATAGGACAGCAAGTACCTAAAGAATCTGATTATATACCTGGAAGTATTACAGATAATATACAATGGGATAATATTGATATAGAAGATGGAAAAATATATCATTCAGGAGTATATGAAGGTAAAGTACTTCTTGATAGTGAACTTAAAAATATAAAATTGGTTGTTTTAGATCAAAAGAAACCAGTTATTGAATGTGAAGATACGATATCTGTACCTGTTGGAAGTAAAATTGATTTATTTTCATTAGTAAATGTAACAGATGATAGTCATGATGACTTAGAGAAAAAAATAGATGGAAAATATGATTTAAATAAAGCTGGTTTTTATGATATAGAATTTAATGTTATAGATAAAAGTGGCAATAGAACATCAAAAAAAGTAAGATTACAAGTAAAAGAATCTAATTCAACAAGTGGGTCAAAAACTAATACTTCAACTAATACTAAATCTAATGTTACACCAACAAGTAGTGGTTCTAAATTAGAAGGTACTACTCCTAAAGGATTTAAAATAGAGAAAAAAGATGGTGTATATTATATAGGTGGAATATTGATTGCTAATAAAACTTATTCATTACCTAGTGATTATAATCCAGGCTCTTTATTAAGTGAATTTAATATAGCATTCACACAAATGAAAGAAGCTGCTGAAAAAGAGGGTATTGATTTAAAAGTAGTAAGTGGTTTTAGATCATATTCAACACAAAATACATTATATAATAATTATGTTTCAAGAGATGGAAAAGCAGAAGCTGATAGGTATTCAGCACGCCCTGGTTATTCTGAACATCAAACTGGTTTAGCAGCAGATTTAAATGAAGTTTCAGATACATTTGGTGAAACTAAAGCAGGAAAATGGTTGTCTGAAAATTGTTGGAGATATGGATTTATATTAAGATATCCTAAGGGAAAAGAATCAATAACTGGATATATTTACGAATCTTGGCATTTTAGATATATAGGTGATACAAATATAGCTAAAGAACTTTATAACGATGGAGATTGGTCTACTTTAGAAGAATATTTAGGTATAGATAGTGTGTATAAATAAAGGTAATATGTATATATTACTTTTTTTGCTTTATTAAGTTTGTTATATAAAATAAATTTTTAAAAGTAAAATATTTCTTTTTTTTAAACTCGATGATATAATAATTAACAATTTGGTGGTATTATGGATAGAAATGATCAAAAAATGTTGAAAGATGAAATAAAAGATATAATGGAAATTAATATTGATTCAAAAAAAGTAGTAATGTCATCTGTAATAGATGCATATATATATAGTTTAATTGTATTTGGATTTAAAAATCCTATTACGAAAGATGTATTAAATATATGGAATGAATTTAAGAAGAATTTAACTGAAGAATATAAATTTTGTAATTTTTTTTACAAAAATAGTTCTGTAGTTGACTTATATGAGTGTTTGGTATTACTTGATTCTATAACTGATGTTAACGATAAATTAACAAGTTATGTTTTAGACTGCCTAGATGATATTATTATAGCTTGTCAGATGAAATCTGAATTTAGAGCACAACATTATAAAAGAGATTTTAAAACTATATTAGAAACTGATGAATATAGAAATTTGGCTATTGGATTAACAATATCTTTTGAAGATATAAAAAAATTTCTTAATTATCCAAAAGAATTTTGGAATTACATATCAACTAGAATTAGAAAAGTAGATCCATTAGATGAGAAAAATGAAATTTTATATAGTACATTAATGAAGTTTGATGATAATAATAAGTTAACTGATATATTAGTATTAGTACCATACATTATAAATTTAAAAACAAGTTTAGTTAATATTCATGAATTTAAACATGCATATGATTTATATAATTTACTTGGGTGTGAAGTAAGTAATGATGTGAGTGTATATGAAATGGATGCATCAAATAAAGAAAAAGAATTTACAAAAGAATATATAACTAATAAAGCAAATAATTTATTTTAAAGATTATAGAAGGTGAGTATATTATGTTAATATTAGATAAAAAAAATAATTTATCATTTGATAGTAAGATATCATCTAAATATTACAAATTACAAAGAGTTAATAATATTCAACTAATAGGATTATTTGCTATGTTCATAGTAATATTGATATTAATTTCTTTAATGTTAAATACTGATAAGTATGAGCAAGAAAGCATATATAGCTTTCATGGTGAGGGAGATATTTTTTCATTTGATAATGGATTATTAATAATTTCAAGAGATAACAGATATATAGATATTTCAAATTTTAAAGTAAAAGATGATGTAGATATAAAAAGTTTAACAATTAATATAGCCTTTAATGAGTCTATATGGGCAGTTAAAGATTATGATGATGAGGATATCTCTTTAAAACAATGGTTAAATAATTTAAGAATAAGTGAGTATGGTATAAAGGGTGAACTATTTGGTTTAAAAAAGGCTGATTCATTTGTAAAATACAATAATGTTTTTCCAAAAGATTTTAAGGTAGAAATTAATTATTGTACTAAAGATACATGTACTGTTGAAATATTAGATATAGAAGCATCTAAATTAAATCCTGATAATGAACTTCATAAATAAATTATGAAGCTTTTTTTTTTATAAAAAATAAAGTATAATATTAAAAGGTGATGTTTATGAAGAAAGCTTTAACTTTTTTTATTGTTACTATAGTAGTAGGAACAATAATTTTTCTTATTATAAATAATTTTGTAGGAAAAGAAGAATCAGGAAAAAATAGTAAAAAAAGTAATAACTTAGAAGAAATAGATAATTCAGTAGTTATAGATTATAAAATGTATCAGGAATTGAGATCTGAGGTTCATGAAAATGAAACATTTGCTATTATGATTATGAAAAAAGATGATGAAATAAGCAATAACTTTAAAAGAGAAATTTTATATAGTTTTAAAAATCGAAAGACAACAGTATATGAGATAGATGTAAATGAGTTATCTAAAGTTGAACAATCAGGATTAACAAATGATATTACAGAAATTATGTCTTATGATGAACCGACTATAGTTATACCTTCTTTAATAATAAGTAAAAAAGGAAAAATAGTTTATAAGCAAGCAGGACTTAAGTATAGTACAGATCTTATAGAAGATTTAGATAAAAATAAAATAGAATAGAGGAAATATGAATACAAATATAATTTTACAAATAAGTAAAGATTTAAATATTAAACAAGCACAAGTAGAGGCAACATTAAAATTACTAGAAGAAGGCAATACTATACCTTTTATAGCACGTTATAGAAAAGAGGTAACGGGTAATTTATCTGAAGAAGTTATTAAAGCAATTTCTGAGGTTTATGAATATCAAATAAATTTATTAAAAAGAAAAGAAGATGTTATTAGATTAATAGATGAAAAAGGATTAATGACTGATGAATTAAAAGAAAAAATAATGTCATGTGAAAAATTAGTTGAAGTAGAAGATTTATATAGACCATATAAAGAGAAAAAGAAAACAAAAGCTACGGATGCTATTAAAAATGGATTAGAACCTTTAGCTAAGATGATTATGTCTTGTAAGGTTAGTGGTAGTATAGAACAATTAGCAAGTAAATTTATTAATGATAATGTTAAAGATGCTATGAGTGCTATTACAGGTGCTAAGTATATAATTGCAGAGTGGATTAGTGATAATGCATATTATAGAAAGTATATTAGGAATAATATGTATAAATATGGTGTAATAGAATCTAGTATTAAGAAAAATGCTAAAGATGATGCAAAGATATATGAGATGTATTATGAATATAGTGAAGCAGTATCTAAAATAAAACCACATCGTATATTAGCACTTAATAGAGGAGAAAAAGAGGATATATTAAGTGTAAAAATAAATATAGATAAGGAACATATATTAGAGTATTTAAAAGAAAAGAATATTAAAGATAAAGATAGTTGTTGTGCTAAATATATAGAAGAAGCAATTATAGATAGTTTAAAAAGATTAATACTTCCATCAGTAGAAAGAGAAATAAGAAGTGATTTAACAGAAAAAGGTGAAATTGCTGCTATAGATAATTTTGGAAAAAATTTAGAGAGTCTGCTTTTAACTCCTCCTATGAAAGAAAAAGTAGTTTTGGCATTTGACCCAGGATTTGTAAATGGATGTAAATTAGCTGTAGTTGATAAGACTGGTAAATATTTAGATTCAACTGTAATAAAGCCTTTTTTAAATAATGTATCTGATGTTAAATTAAAAGAGTGTAAAGATATTGTAGTTAATCTAATTAATAAATATAATGTAGATATAATAGCTATAGGTAATGGTACAGCATCTCGTGAATCAGAAAAGTTTTGTGCTGATATGATTAAAGAGTATAAATTGAATTGTAAATATGTAATAGTAAGTGAAGCAGGAGCATCAATTTATAGTGCATCAGATATAGCTATAGAAGAATTTCCAAATTTGGCAGTAGAAAAAAGAAGTGCTGTATCAATAGGTAGAAGACTTCAAGACCCTTTATCAGAACTTGTTAAGGTTCCACCATCTGGTATAGGTGTTGGTCTTTATCAACATGATGTTAGTAGTAAAAAATTATCTGATAGTTTAGATTTTGTTGTATCCAAGGCAGTAAATAGTGTTGGTGTTAATATAAATACTGCGTCTTCTTCATTATTAAAATATGTATCAGGAATAAATAAGAAAAATATAGATAAAATAATTTCATATCGTGAAGAACACGGTCGTATTAATTCAAGAGAAGAAATAAAAAAGAAAAAATTATTAACTGATAAAGCATATGAACAAGCAATAGGTTTCTTACGTATTACAGAAGGCAATAACATATTAGATGAAACTGCAATTCATCCTGAAAGTTATGAAGTAGCACTTAAATTACTTAAAGATTTAGATTGTGATTTATCTAAAGTTGGAACAGATGAATTAGTAGAAAAATTAAATAATATAGATATAAATGAATATAAAGATAAGTTATCTACAGATATATATACATTAGAAGATGTTATTAATTGTTTAAAGAAACCTAATAGAGATCCACGTGATGAAATGCCTCAACCATTACTTAAAAGTAATGTACTTACTATAGATGATTTAACTGTTGGAATGAAGCTTCAAGGGACAGTTAGAAATGTAGTTGATTTTGGAGCATTTATAGACATAGGATTACATAATGATGGACTTGTACATATTTCTAAAATTTCTAATGAATATATTAAACATCCATCAGATGTTTTAAGTGTTGGAGATATAGTAGACTGTTATGTTGATGAAATATTTAAAGATAAAGAAAAAGTAGCACTTAGTCTACTTCAAAAATGAGAATAATCTCATTTTTTTATAAAAAAAAGAAGTTGCCCCCTGAGCAACTTCCATAAAAGAATAAAAAGGGGTTGGCTAGTGTGATACTAGCTCCAATCCGGATTTCCGAATTGGTACTTCATATACTAATCCAAAATTCTTTTTTTGTCAAGTTCTTTTTTTAACTTTTTTTTAAATTATGAAAATTTGTAACATTATGTTATAATAACGCTAATTTGGGAGGAATTATGAAAAAAAATTTATTAATATTATTTTTTGTATTTTTGATATGTGGATGTAGTAATCAAAAAAATATAGAATGTATATTAAATAATGAAGAAAATGATGATATTAAGTCATATATTAGGGTATCTTTAATAAGTGATAATGATATAGTAAAAACAGAAGAGTTATATGCAGTATATAAATTTAAAGATGAAAAGAGTGCAACTGAAAATTATAAAACTATAGAAGAAACATTTGAACAAGATGATACTTTAAAATTAGTACAAAATAAAGAAAATATAACTGTAAAAGGGAAAAAAGATGTTACAAATATGCAATATGATAAAAAGTCAAAAATATCATATTATGAACAATTAGGGTATACTTGTAAGTAATATATATGATATAATTAGTTAGAATGGAGAGGTAAAAGTGAAAAAGAAAATTAGTTTAGTATTTATGTTTGCAATTGTTGTATTAATAACAGGATGTGGTGAGAAAAAAATGGTTTGTACAAATCAACAATCATTTGGTGCTACAGTATTAGATACAAAAACAATTGTAAAATTTAAGAATGATAAAGTAAAGAAAATAGAAACAACTATGGAAGTTGAGTTCCAAGATGAAGCTACTGCTGAATCATTTGCAGAAAATTATAAAGATGATGAAGAAGTAACTGTAAAAGTTGATGGAACAAAAGTAATAGTAAAAAGTGAAGAAGATGGCGAATCAGGAAAAACTCAAATGACTAAAGATGAAGCTAAGGAATCTTTAGAAGGAAGAGGATATACTTGTAAATAAAGATTGGAATTAATCCAATTTTTGTTTATATGGAGGTTTTAGTGAAAAAATATATATTATTATTTATTTTAGTTTTAATAATTAGTGGGTGTAAGAATAAAGATGAAATAAAACAAGATAAAAAAATATCATCAAAGGGAGAGTTAATGTGTGTATTAAATATTGATTATAAGAATCAAAATGCAATTTATACTAGCTATTATTTATTTAAATTTAATGATAATGGTATTTTAAATGGTGCATCTAATGTAGAGACAGTTGAATTTGAAAATGCCTCTGATTATATAAAAAATAAATATAAAGAACAATTGTTAGATATAGTAGAAGAATATAATGATATAAAAGGAATAAAAGTTAAAAAAAATTTAGATAAAAATAAATATTCATTTGAAGTATCTATGGATAACAGTAATATGGATGATGAAGTAAAAGAGAAGTTTTTATTAGATATGGATAGAATATCATTATATAAATATTATACTGAACAAAATTATACATGTGAATAAGGATTTTTATCCTTTTTTTGTTTAAAAAAATAAAATAATATTCATAATATAGTAAACGATATAATATAATTTTTTAGCACCAATGTATTGACAGTGCTAAAAAAATATGCTATAGTGTATTTGGCACTGAAAAATAATGAGTGCTAAAAGAGGTGATACTTTGTTAACTAGTAGACAAAAAGAATTACTTAAATTAATTATTGAAGAATATATACAAACTGCTCATCCAGTAGGTAGTAAATCAATATGTGAAAGAATGAATTGTTCTAGTGCAACAATACGTGCAGAGATGAGTATATTAGAAGATATGGAATTATTAGAAAAAACACATATCTCTAGTGGTAGAATACCAAGTGAAAAAGGATATCGCTATTATGTTGATAATATAATGCAACCACAAAAGTTATCTGGTGAAGATATGCTTAAATTACAAACTGTAATTAATAATAAATCTTTAGCTATAAGTGATGTAATTACTAAGAGTATGGAAATAGTTGCTGAAATGACTAATTATACTACTATAGTACTTGGTAAATCTTCAAAAGATAATTTAGTAAGTAAAGTTGAAGTTATTCCTGTTGATGATAATAGCTTAGTTGCTATTGTAGTAACTGATAAAGGACATGTAGAACATAAAAATTTATATTTAGAAGGTACAGTATCTAGTAATGATATTAGTAAAACAATTGAACTTATAAATAAGTTAATAATTGGAACACCAATAGATGAAGTTAGTACATTTTTAGAATACAAGGTAAAACCAATAATATCTAATTATGTACAACAACATGAAATATTATATAATGCATTTTATAATGCATTTAGTGATTTTGCTAGTAATGTTAATCATGTTAATATGACAGGAAAAGTAAATATGTTAAAACAACCAGAATTTAGTGATTCACAGAAAATAAAAGAAATTATTAGTAAATTTGAAGATAAATCATTAGTTAATTCAATTGAAGAAAAAGAAAGTGGAGTAAACATATATATCGGTAGTGAAAATGATTTTGATGATGATGTAACGGTTATAAAAACTAAATATTTAATAAATGGTGAGGAAGGTACTATAGCACTAATAGGACCTAAAAGAATGGATTATGACAGAGTTATCACACTTTTAAACTACATTAATGATAATATAAATAAATAGGAGGGATTATGGAAGCTAAGAAGAAAAAAGATAAAGAGTTAGATAATAGTGAAGAGGTTATAAAGGAGACTTCCGATAATAACTCTGAAATTAAGGAAGAATTAAAAATAGATGAGATACCAGAAGATGGAAATCAAAGAAGTGTTGAAGATGAAATATCAAAAAGAAACACTGAAAAATTGAATGAAGCATTAAATAAAATTAGTGAGCTTGAAGATAAATTAATTCGTAAAGATGCAGAATCTGTTAATTATCGTAAAAGAAAAGATGAAGAAATAAATAGAATGTTAAAGTATTGTCATGAGGATATGATAAAAGAGATTTTGCCAATAATAGATAATTTTGAAAGAGCTATTGTAACAGATGAATCAAAATTAAGCGAATTAGAAGTAAATTATCTTAAAGGTTTTAAGATGATTTATACACATTTAGTTAATGTTTTAGAAAAGTTTGATGTAAAACCAATAGATGGTGCAAATAAAGCATTTGATCCAGTTTATCATAATGCTATTATGGTAGAAAAACGTGAAGGAGTTAATCCTGGCATGGTTATAGAAGTATTACAAAAAGGTTACTTATTAAAAGATAAAGTAATTAGAGCTGCCATGGTAAAGGTTAGTGAATAAATGGATCATAATAGTATAATTGATAGAAATACATATGAAGTTTTCAAACATGAGGAAGATTGTCCATATGCATTTATATGCGATAAGAAAATAGCACCTGTAGTAGCACAATTAAATGCGAAAGGGTATGAAACTATTGCAAGTTGTAGTGGACATTATAAATCAGAATTTTATGAATGGTTTGATGAGGATATATCAAAATTAGAAGAATTTAAGAAAAATCCAAGAGTAATAATTACAGAAATTAGAGATAATAGTTTTGATTTTATAAGTATAGTTGATAAAACAATGACGTATATCCTCTTTAGTAAAGAATATAATTTTGACTTTCTTCCGGAAGAATTTGATAATGATATGGATGATACCAAAAGAACTTGTATACAATCTATAATAAGTTATTATGATGAGAACAATAAAAGGAAAAAAAGGGTAATTGTTGAAAAAGAAATAGAGAGAAAATGTGAACTATTGAAAGATTGGGTAAATAAGTTACCTAAGGTGAAAGGAATGATTAAATATGAGTAAAACAATAGGTATAGATTTAGGTACAACAAATAGTTGTGTAGCTGTATATGAAAGTGGAGAAGCTAAAGTTATTGTTAATGCTGAAGGAGAAAGAACAACTCCATCAGTAGTAGCATTTAAAGATGGTGAAATTAACGTAGGTGGAATTGCTAAAAGACAATCAGTTGTTAATCCAGATACAGTTAGTTCAGTAAAAAGATTAATGGGTACTAATAAGAAAGTAAAAGCAAATGGAAAAGAATATACTCCAGAAGAGATAAGTGCTATGATTTTAGGAGATTTAAAAAAGACTGCTGAAGCTTATTTAGGAGAAAAGGTTACTAAGGCTGTTATTACAGTTCCTGCATATTTTAATGATTCACAACGTCAAGCTACTAAAAATGCTGGTAAGATAGCAGGTCTTGAAGTAGAAAGAATTATAAACGAGCCAACAGCAGCAGCACTTGCTTATGGACTTGATAAACAAGAAGAGACACAAACTGTATTAGTATATGATTTAGGTGGAGGTACATTTGATGTTTCTATCCTAGAACTTGGAGATGGAGTATTTGAAGTTAAATCAACTAGTGGAAATAACCATTTAGGAGGAGATGACTTCGATCAAAGAATTATAGATTATATAGTAGATGATATTAAAAAACAACATGATATTGACTTATCAGATGATAAGATGGCAATGCAAAGAATTAAAGAAGAAGCAGAAAAAGCTAAGAAGAGTTTGTCATCATCTACTAAAACAACAGTTAGTCTTCCATTTATAGCACAAGGAGTAAGTTATGAATCAACACTTACTAGAGCTAAATTTGAAGAATTAATAGATGATTTACTAGAGAGTACATTAGAGCCTGTACGTAAAGCATTAAAGGATGCTAAATTATCAGCTAGTGATATAGATAAGATTTTATTAGTTGGTGGTTCAACACGTATACCAAAAGTACAAGAATTAGTTAAATCAGAATTAGGTAAAGAGCCATCTAAAGGTGTTAACCCTGATGAAGTTGTTGCTATGGGAGCAGCTATTCAAGGTGGAGTTTTAACTGGTGATGTAGCTGATATAGTATTACTTGATGTTACACCATTATCATTAGGACTTGAAACATTAGGTGGAGTATGTACAGTATTAATTCCAAGAAATACTACAATACCAACAAGTAAATCACAAGTGTTCTCTACTGCTGTAGATAATCAACCAGCTGTTGATATTCACATATTACAAGGTGAAAGAAGTATGGCTGCTGATAATAAGACACTTGGTAATTTCCAATTAAATAATATACCTCCAGCACCAAGAGGAGTACCACAAATTGAAGTTACATTTGATATAGATGCTAATGGTATCGTTAATGTTAGAGCAAAAGATTTAGGTACTAATAAAGAGCAATCTATTACAATAACAGCATCTACTAACTTATCTGATGATGAAATTGATAAGATGGTTAAGGAAGCTGAGAAAAATCGTGAAGCTGACGAAAAGAGAAAAGAAGAAGCAGATGCTAGAAATGATGCAGAGCAAATGATATTTGCTACAGAAAAAGCTATTAAAGATTTAGGAGATAAAGTAGATAAGAAAGATAAAGAAAAAGCAGAAAAACAAATTAAAGAATTAAAAGAAGCTTTAGAGGGTGATGATATCGAAAAGATTAAATCTAAACAAGAAGCTTTAAATGAAACTGCTATGTCTTTAGCAAGTAAAGTATATGAAGAGGCTGCAAAGAATCGTGAGGCTAGTGCTAATACTTCAACAGATGAAGAAAGTAGTGATTCTAAATCTAAAAATGACGATGTAATGGATGCAGAGTTTGAAGAAAAATAAGAAGTTTAAGTTCTAGGAAACTAGAACTTTGACTTTTAATATAGAGAGGATAAATTTATGGAAAAATATAACACAAGAGCTGATGTACCTGAAAAATATAAATGGGATTTAACTGATTTTTATGAAAATGAAGAAATGTTTGAAGAAGAATATAAAAATTGTGTTAAATTAGTTGATGATTTAAAAAATTATGTAGGTTGTACTAAGGATAAAGATAAGTTATATGAATATTTAAATAATGATATGCATACTTTATCGTTAACTGAAGATCTATATATATATTCATACTTAATAAGTGATCAAGAATTAGGTAATTCAAAATCTATGGAAAGAAAAGCTAGAACTGAAAAATTATTTACAGATTACTCTGTTAATACTAGTTTTTTTGAACCAGAATTATTAGAATTAAGTACTAGTGAATATAGTAAGTTGTTTGATAATAATTCTAAATTAAATGAATATAAAGTATTACTTGATAAAATTTATCGTAATAAAGAACATATTTTGAGTGAAAATGAAGAGAAAATAGTAAATGAGTTAGTAAATGCTATGGATCATTTTGATGATATGTCATCTACTATGTTAAACACTGAACATAATTATGGTAGTGTATTAATAGATGGTAAAGAAGAAGAAATAACTTCAACTAATTATAGTAAACTTATGAAGAATAAAAATCGTGATATAAGACGTGAAGTAAGAGAAAAATTTAGTAAAGTTGTAGATCAATATGGAACAAGTTCATCACAATTTTTAAATTCTTATGTACAATCATCAGTAGCAGTATCTAAAATAAGAAAGTATAAATCATGTTTTTCATCAAAATTATTTTCACTTAATATGCCAAATGAAGCTTATGAAGCATTAGTTACAACAGTAGAAAATAATATAGAGTCATTTAGAAAGTATTTAAGATTATTAAAGAAAGTAAAAAAATTAGACAAGTTATATCAATATGATTTAAATTTATCCTTAACTGAAAATGATAAAGAGTATTCTATAGAAGATGCACAAAGTTTATGCTTACAAGCAGTAGAACCATTAGGTGAAGAATACGTAAATTGTTTTAAGAAAATTATAGATAATAGATATGTAGATTATGCCCAATATAAAGGTAAATGTTCAGGCGGATATTCATTTGCACCTTTAAATAAGGATTCAAGAATATTAATGAGTTTTAATTATAATTTAGATTCAGTATCTACTTTAGTTCATGAAGGTGGGCATAATGTACATCATCAATTTATAAGTAAAAATAATCCATTACAATATAGAGAAGTACCTTCTTTAGTATGTGAAGTAGCATCTTTAACAAATGAATGTCTATTATCTTCTTATCTAGCAGATAATGGTAAAACAAAAGAAGAAAGATTATCTGGTATATCAAATATTATAGATACAATTAATTCTAATTTATTTGGTGCTGTAAGAGAAGGACATATGGAACAAGAATTTTATAAGTATGTTGAAGATGGTGGAACTATAACTAAAGAGTATATGGATAAATTAACTACTGAATCACTAAAAAAATATTATGGTGATGAAGTAGAGTTAGATTCATATTCTAATATTTCATGGATGAGAAGATCTCATTATTATCAATTTTTCTACTTATATGCATATTCATTTAGTATTTCTGTAGCTAGTTATGTTGCTAACGAAATATTAAAAGGTAATAAAGATATGCTTAATAAATATTTAAAATTCTTATCAACTGGTTCAGATAAATGGCCTGTAGATATTTTTAAAGTATTAGGTGTCGATATAAGTAGTAAAGATGTATATGAGGGTGCTATTAAGTACTATGAAAGTTTAATAGAAAAATATGAACAAATAGAAAAAGAGGTGTAGTTGTATGGCAGCAGATAAAAGAGATTACTATGACATACTTGGTGTTTCTAAAGATGCAGATGATAAGGCTATTAAAAGTGCATTTAGAAAATTAGCAAAGAAATACCATCCTGATGTTAGTAAAGAACCAGATGCTGCAGAAAAATTCAAGGAAGCTCAAGAGGCGTATGCAGTATTAAGTGATCCAGATAAAAGAAAACAATATGATCAATTTGGTCATGCAGCATTTGATCAAATGAATGGTGGAGCTGGATATGACTTCTCAGGTTTTGATTTTGGAGATATATTTAGTGAAATATTTGGTTCTGGATTTGGTGGCTTTGGCGGATTTGGTGGAGGAAGTTCTAGAACTTCTTCTAGAAAACGCAGAGGTGCAGATAAATTAATGAAAGTTAATTTGTCATTTGAAGAAGCTGTATTTGGTACAAAGAAAACTATTAATGTTTCTGTTTCTAGTGATTGTAGTGAATGTGATGGTAAAGGAGGACATGGACAAAAGAAATGTAGTACATGTCATGGTACTGGTGTAGTTACAAGTGAACAACGTACTATGTTTGGGTCATTTATGTCAAGAACTACATGTCCTACTTGTAATGGAGAAGGATATTCTTTTGATAGAATATGTAATAAGTGTCATGGAACAGGTAAAGTTAGTAAAAATACAGACATAGAAGTAAAAATACCAGCAGGTGTAGATACTGGTAATCAACTTCGTGTTCCTGGTAAAGGAGAAGCAGGATATAATGGAGGACCTAATGGTGATTTATACTTAGAGTTTAATGTTAATAGTCATGAAATATTCATGCGTGATGGTGATGATATATATTTAGAATTACCAATAACTATTACTGAGGCTATATTAGGTTGTAAAAAGGATGTTCCAACATTATATGGTAATATCAAACTTACAATACCAGAAGGTAGTGAAAGTGGAGATAAACATAGAATAAAAGGAAAAGGTATAGAAAATCCAAGAAATGGTTCAAAAGGAAATATGTATGTTATATTACGTATAATTGTTCCAAAAAAATTATCTAGAGAACAGAAAAAATTGTTAGAAAAATTATCAGAAACAGAATTAGAAAGTGGCAGTGACTTTAAAAAGATTAGAGACTATGTAAAGAAAAATTCATAGTTTCTTTTTTTCTATTAATGTGATAATATTTATTAGGAGGAGATACTATGGAATGTAAGAAATGTGGTGCCCAACTTATGTCGGATGATACATTTTGTAAAAAGTGTGCAACATCAATATATGACGTAAATGATATAGATGAACAAATTAATAATAGTAGTAATAATAGAAATGAAATATTAAATATAAATACGTTAAGTTCAATTATTAAGATAAATCCTCAGAAAAAATATAAAGTTACTAACCAAAATCAAAATGTACAAATAAATAATAAAGATTTAATTAATAAAGATCAAAATGATATGGTAAAAGCATCTGTAGTTAATATAGGTGGAACTATATTAATTTTGGTAGTATTTATAATTATAGTAATAGTTATTATTAATATGTTCTTATAGTAAAAAAATAAAGAAAATAAAGAAAAAATTGTTGCTTTTCTTTACTATATATGGTATTCTTAAAATGTAAGCATGGTAGCTTACGCAGTTATAGGGAGGTAAACGAAATGACAAAGACAGATTTAGTAAATTATATGGCTGAAGAAACAGGTTTAACAAAGGCAGATGCAACTCGTGCTCTAGATGCTATGATGAGTGGAGTTATTAAAGGATTAAAAGATGAAGGGAAAGTAGCTTTAACAGGGTTTGTTACATTCGCAACAAAAAATAAAGAAGCTAAAAAAGGACGTAATCCAAGAACTGGAGAAGTTGTAAATATTCCTGCAAGAGTAGCTGTTACAATCAAAGCTGGATCTAAATTAAAAGATGCATTAAACTAATTTAATGCTTTTTTTTTTATGAAATTGAAAAAATTTAAAAAGTATGATATAGTATATCTCATTCGAGGGGATGAGGTATAAATGAATTTATGGACTAAAGATGAAATTATAATACATGATGGTGAAGAATACTTAAATGCTGAGGCTTCAAATAGGATTTATGAAATAGTAAAAGGATATGGATTAGTACAAGGTCAATCATATAAAGTAAGTGCAATTTCTAAAATTATTAAATTAATAAAAAATAATTTAGCTAACTTAGCTAAGGATAGTTCTGGTATTGATAAGAAAATATATAATCAATTACAAGATGATTTTCCATCACTAGATTTCGAAGCATTATCTAAAATTGTTTCTGATGAATTACTAGATTTAGATGAAGAAGTTGATTTACTATATAATTGTATACATCAAGTATATAGTAAAAGAATTGATAAAGATAGTTTAAGAATATCATTAAATTTAGGAAAAATGTTATCTATTTATGATGATAATAATACAAATGTAGATGATAATAATACAAATGTAGGTGACAGTGATAATTTAACTCAGGAAGATGATGACTTGTTGGAATTAAAACAAATGTTATTTAAATCTGATAAAACAGGTGAACAAGAAAATAATGATATTGATATAGATATTTCAGTAACAGAAGATGATACTTCAGAAAAATATAAAGTATTAAGACATAGAAAAGCACTTACAAATAATGAGAAGAAAACAATTTTATATAGTGTTCTTGCAGGTGCAGGTATAATTACTTTCTTATTTATGACTTTTGTACAAAAACATAATATTGTAGAAGAAATTACAAATTTAATTTCAGTATTTAAAAATAATTTTAGTATAAAAGAATTTTTATCTAAATTAGGAAATTTAACTTTATATGCTGCTTCAGTGGTTGCAACATTTTATGGAACATCAAAATTCATTTCTTTAGATGATAAAGATGAAGAATCTTTAGAAAATCCAGAAGAAGAACAAATAAATACAGAAGAAGAACAAATAGATTCTGAACCAGTAAAAAATATTTAGGACTGCTTAAGCAGTTCTTTTTTA
>CANPVU010000007.1 GCA_947581765.1 uncultured Bacilli bacterium | reverse complement strand
CAACCAACAGAATTAGAAATACCAACAGTAGAACCTCAAGTAACGGATATACCAACAATCGATGCTCCAACAGATATACCAGTAGCAGAACCAGTAATGGAACAACCAACAGAATTAGAAATACCAACTGTGGAATCAACAGTAGCAGATATACCAACAATAGATGTTCCAACAGATGTGCCGGTATCTGAACCAGTGATAGAACAACCAACAGAATTGGAAATACCAACAGTAGAACCTCAAGTAACGGATATTCCAACAATCGATGTACCAACAGATGTACCAGTAGCTGAACCAGTGATAGAACAACCAACTGGATTAGAAATACCAACAGTCGAATCAACAGTAACGGATATCCCATCAGTAGATGTTCCATTAGATATACCAGTAGCTGAACCAGTAATGGAACAACCAACAGAATTAGAAATACCAACAGTGGAATCAACAGTAGCAGATATACCAACAATAGATGTACCAACAGATGTACCAGTAGTTGAACCAGTGATAGATCAACCACCACAAGTAGAAGAACCAATAGTACAAGAACCTATTACTGAAATATCTCCAGTTCAAGAAATAACAGAACCAACTGTAACAGATATACCAACAATAGATGTACCAACAGATGTACCAGTAGCTGAACCAGTGATAGAACAACCAACAGGATTAGAAATACCAACAGTGGAATCTCAAGTAACAGATATTCCATCAGTAGATGTTCCATTAGATATACCAGTAGCTGAACCAGTAACGGAACAACCAACACAAGTAGAAGAACCAATAGTACAAGAACCTATTACTGAAATATCTCCAGTTCAAGAAATAACAGAACCAGCGGTAACAGATATACCAACAATAGATGTACCAACAGATGTGCCAGTATCAGAACCAGTGATAGAGCAACCATCAGAAGTAGAAGAACCAACTGTAGAATCAACAGTAACAGAAATTCCAACAGTAGATGTACCAACAGATATACCAGTAGCAGAGCCAGTAGTAGAACAATCATCAGAAGTAGAAGAACCAATGACCCAAGAGGTTGTTACAGAGTTGCCTTCAGTTGATGAAGAACAACAGACTCCAATAAAGAAACCTTTAGATAGACCTGATATTGAGTCTGACGATGGATTTACATTTGATTACAATAAAGTATATAACGTTGAGCCAAATCAATATCAAATAATTGATGATAGTGTAAATGATACTGAAGAAGAGGATAGTACTATAATAGCAGAAGATCCGTTTGCTAATTTAAATATAAATGATGAAGTTACTGAAGAAGATAATGAAAGTGAAAAAATTGAAGAGGTACCTAACGAAGTAGAACAACCTGTATATGATGATTTAATTAGTATAAGTATTGATGAACCAGATGTTCTTCCAGTAGGAAAAGTTGTTCCAAATGTTGGAAGTACTATAGATTCAGTAAATAACTTTGATAATAAACAAGTAAACAATAGTCCATTAAATAATGCATCAACAAATAATAGACCAGTTAATATTCAAAATAATAATTATCCTGGTAATAGGTCTATTCCAGTTCGTAGAGTTAATAATGTAGGTCCTCAAAATGTTAGAAGAAATCCTAATAATTCACCTGTTAATGGAAATTATAGGGTACAACGAAATAATCCTGGAAGACCTATTGGTCCAAGTCAGGGTAATACGAATAGAGGACCAGCTAATAGGGGACCAGTCAATAGAGGAAATAATAATTTAAATAGACCAAATGGAATGCAATATAATAATCAAGTTGGAACTAAGATATTTGGACCAGCTAGTAATAGTAATTCAATACTTAGAGAGAATGAAGATACAAGAGCATTCAATAATGTAAATTATAATAGACCAGCTTCCTCTAGATTTATTAAAAATGATGATACTAAGTATACTTTGCCTAAGTCTGAACCAGTAGTAGTACAACAACCTACTGATCCAACTCTTAAGGCTAATCCAATGTCAATATTTGGAAGTGGCTATGGAGCACTTAGACCGACTTCTGGTGAAGCATTAAGACAGGGTTCTAATATGCGTACACCAAATAGAAATATGGGACCAACTAATAGAGGAAATAACTCAAATATGAATTCTATGGGATTCAATCCAAATAATAGACCTAGTAGAGGTATGAATCCAAATAATAGGCCAAATCCACAAAATAGACCTGGTATGCCAAATAATATGCAACCACCAATGGGAAATAGAAATGTGCAACAAGGTAGAAGACCAAATCCAAATGGAGCAAGAGTTTGTCCAAATTGTGGTTTTGTTGTAAAACCTGGTCAACATACTTGTGTTGTATGTGGAGCTAGACTAAGATAATGAGTGTATTTTTAGCAGTTTTATTAGGAACTATAATTGGAATATTTCTAATATTCTTTATAGTTCTCTCTATTATTTGGATTAAATTTAAAAGAAGTTTACGAGGTACTGATTGTCATGATATTTCTATTACTAATTTTCTTAAAATGGCAGAAGGAGTAGATGACAATCAAAAGAATACTGCAAAATCAATATCAAACATGGCAAATGTAATAATTGGAAAAATAAATGATGATTTTCCAGAATTTAGTATTGATTTGATATATAATAAAACAGAAGAAGGTTTAAGATTAATTTTTGAGGCATTGACTAACGATGATGTATCAAAATTGGATAAGTTACCATTTATTAAAAATAGTTTAGTATATAAAATAAATAATAATATTTCAAGTAAAATTAATTATGATTATGATGATATAAAATTTCATAATTTTGGTATTAGAGATTATGTAAAAAAAGATGGAGTTGCAACTGTAATTGTAGAAACTGCAGTTGGATACCATTATAAGAAAACTATTAAAGGAAAAAACACACATAAAGGTAATAGATATATTCAAACAAGATATTCTTGTAAGTTTGTATATGTATATGATGAAACTTCTGTTGTAGATTTTGAAGTATTAGGGCTTACATGTCCAAACTGTGGTGGCCCTATAAAAAGTTTTGACAGTGAGTTTTGCCCTTATTGTAAAAGTGGAATACATATAACAAATAAAGATGTAAATTTAAAAGCATGGGAAATGAGTTCCTATGAAGAATTTTAGGAAAGAAGGAATTAAATATGGGATTAATTAAATCAGCAACAAGTGCTA
This sequence comes from uncultured Bacilli bacterium, assembly GCA_947581765.1. Lineage (GTDB taxonomy): Bacteria > Bacillota_I > Bacilli_A > RF39 > UBA660 > UBA5578. The sequence continues at coordinate 55,844 of CANPVU010000007.1, read as the reverse complement.
TTGGTACAACATTATCCGATCAATGGCAAGATTATATTAAATGCGATAGTATGGATAATAATACTTTAGTGGTAAAGAAAACTACAGGTTCAAATCAAATTAGTAATAGCAGTAATATTGAAGTAAGTGAAGGACAAGTAGCTATTATATTCGATTCTGGAAAAATATTAGATGCAACAGCAGAACCAGGAATTTATACATTTGATAGTTCTACATCTCCATCATTATTTGCAGGTCAATTTGGAGAGACATTTAAAGAAGCATGGCAAAGATTTACTTATAATGGTCAAGCAGCAAAGGAACAAGCAATTTATTATATTAATATAAAGGAAATATTTGATAATAAATTTGGATCAGCTAATGCTATTCCTTATGATGATCCAATATATCATGATATTAGAATTAGATATCATGGTAGTTATACATTTAAAATTTCAGATCCAATTACATTCTTTAAAAATGTTGTTGGAAATGTTAGTGATGTATATACTAAAAGTACTCTTATGGAACAAGCTGATGCAGAATTTTTAACTTGTATAGCAGGTGCTATAGGTAGATGTGCTAGTGATGGAATAAAGTATAGTCATCTTACAGAGGAACAACAAAGAATTGCTGAGTATATGAATGATGCTCTTGATGAAAAATGGAAAAATTTAAGAGGAATGGAAGTTGTATCAGTTGCTCTTGATACTCCAACACCAGATGATAAGTCTGCTGAAAGAATTGAAAAATTTGCTGATTCTAGATTTTATAGTAATCAAGAGAATGCTGCAGGTCGTTTAGTAGATGCTACTGCAAATGCTATGGAAAATGCAGCAAGTAACTCTAATGGTGCAGCTAATGGATTTATGGGATTAGGTATGATGAATATGGCATCAAATAATCTTATGGGAGGACAATCTCCTATAGCATTTACAACACCTACTCAAAATAGTAATACTACACCAGTATCAAATGCATCAACACAAAATGAAAATAGTACTAATCCACAACCTTCAACATCAAATAATGGTGTTAAGTATTGTGTAAACTGTGGTACTGTTGTTACTGGTAAATTTTGTTCAAATTGTGGAACACCAGCTCCAGAGGATAAAGTTAGTGTTTGTCCAAAATGTGGTGCTAAACCAGTTGAAGGTGCTAAATTTTGTACAGAGTGTGGTTCACCTTTAAGTTAATTTTATAAAGCTACTAATTATGGTAGCTTTTTATTTCAAATTTATAAAGTATATAGAAATTAAAAAATTAAATTTGAAATCTTTATGTTAAATATCATACGTGATATAATAATAGTGGTGATTTCATGAATGGTGTTTTTTTTGTTGATAAAGAGACTAATTGTACTAGTAGAGATGTTGTAAATGAAATTATAAAAAAAGTAGAAACTCCAAAAGTAGGACATACAGGTACGTTAGATCCAATAGCAACAGGAGTACTTGTTGTATGTGTTGGAAGGGCAACTAAGCTTGTTGATATGCTCTCTTGTGATGAAAAGACATATGAAGCAGAGGTTACTTTAGGAATAGATACAGATACATATGATATTACAGGTAATATATTAAAAGAAGAAAAAGTTGATGTATCTATAGAACAAATTAAGAGTGCCTTAAAAAAATATGTTGGGACATATGAACAAGAGGTACCTATATATTCTGCTGTTAAGGTAAATGGTAAGAAGTTATATGAATATGCAAGAAATAATGAGAAAGTACAGTTACCTAAAAGAGAAGTTACTATAAAAAATATGGAATTGATTTCGCCATTAAAAAAAGAAAATGAGCATGTGATTTTTAGTATTAGAGCAACCGTTAGTAAAGGAACTTATGTTAGATCTTTAGTACATGATATAGCACGTAGCTTAAATACTGTTGGTGTTATGAGTAGTTTAAGAAGAACTAAATTAGGAAATGTATCAGTTGAAAGATGTAAGAAAATTGATGATATAACAATTCATGATATAGTTAGTATTAAAGATGTATTAAAAGATTATTATCAAGTTAAGGTAAATGATGATTTGAAGAAAGATATATTAAATGGTAAAATTATAGATAATATTTATGGTAATGATACAGTTGTATTTTTAGATGAAAATGATTTAGTTTTAGCCATTTATTCAAAGTATCAAAAAGATAGTTCTAAAATAAAACCAAAAATAGTATTAGGAGGAGTATAATGACATTAGTTATAATGGCAGCAGGGCTAGGAAGTAGATTTGGTGGATTAAAACAAATTGAACCAGTAGGTCCAAATAAAGAATTTATTATAGATTATTCAATATATGATGCCATTAAAGCTGGTTTTAATAAAGTAGTTTTTGTTATAAAAATAGAAAACTATGAATTATTTAGACAAACTATAGGGAAAAGAATAGAAAATAAAATAGAAGTTCAATATGTTTTTCAAGATAATAATAGTAATATAGATAATATTGAAATACCAAAAGATAGAGTAAAACCGCTTGGAACAGGACATGCAGTGTTATGTTGTAAGGATATAGTAAAAGAACCTTTCGTATTAATTAATGCAGATGATTTTTATAGTAGAGATGGTTATCTTAGAGCAATGAATTTTATTACCAAAAATAAGGATATTAATAATTATGGATTGATAGGTTATAAAGTTGGTAACACATTATCTAAAAATGGTACTGTAAAAAGAGGTATATGTGAAATAAATGGGAATAAATTACTAAAATTAGTAGAATCATCAATAGAAGTTGTAGATGGAAATATAATCGCAAGTCCACTAGATGGAAGTAATTCATTTAATGTAAGTTTTGATACTTTAACATCTATGAATTTATTTGTTTTTTATCCTTCAATTTTTAAGTATTTAGAAGATGATTTTAATAAATTTATAAGGAGTTCTAAAAATTTGATGGATGATGAATTTTTATTACCTGTGGTTGTATGTAATCATATAAATAGTAAAGAAATAACATGTGAAGTAATAGAAAATGATGCAGTTTGGAAGGGAATTACTTATCCAAATGACTTAGAGGAATTAAAAAATTATATAATTAATGAAATAGAAAATGGAGTATATCCAATAAATTTATACAAATAGAAAATAGGAGGAAGTAAAATGATATTAGTTATAATGGCAGCAGGGATGGGAAGTAGATTTGGAGGATTGAAACAAATTGAACCAGTAGGCCCAAATGGGGAGTTTATAATAGATTATTCAATATATGATGCTATTGAGGCTGGATTTGAAAAAGTTGTATTCATAATAAAAGAGGAAAATTATGATATATTTAGACAGACAGTTGGTAAACGTATTGAAGGTAAAATAGATGTAGAGTATGTATTCCAAGATAATAGGAATGTACCTGTTGATGTTAAGTTACCAGAAACTAGAGAAAAACCACTTGGAACAGGACAAGCTGTTTTATTCTGTAAGGATGTAGTAGATAAACCTTTTGTAATAGTTAATGCAGATGATTTTTATGGAAGAGAAGCATATGAGGTTGCAGCTTCATATATTAAATCAAATACTGATTACAATAAGTATGCATTAATAGGTTATAGAGTTATTAATACTTTAACTGAAAGTGGTGCTGTTAAAAGAGGAGTTTGTGAAGTAAAGGATAATATGTTAGTTAAATTAATAGAATCTAATGTTGAAAATATTGATGGACAAATAATGGCACGTCCTTTATCAGGTGCAGAACCATTCATTGTAAACTCAGATGGTAAAGTATCTATGAATATGTTTGTATTTTATCCAAATGTATTCAAATATTTAGAAGAAGATTTTGATTGGTTTATTAGAAATACTAATAATTTAGAAAAAGATGAATTTTTAATTCCAGATATAGTATTCTATCATCTTCAACAAAATGATATTAAGTGTGAAGTATTAGATAATAATGCAGTATGGAAAGGTATTACATATAGATCTGATTTAGATGATGTAAAAAAATATATTAAAGAAGAAATAGAAAGGGGAGTCTACCCTGTAGACTTGTATAAATAGTTATGTTTACGGATATTAAGTTATATAATAATGATGTAAAAAAATTTTATGAGGATTTAAAAAAAATAGAAGATGAATATTTACCTGATGCTCCAGAAAGAGAAAGTAAAATAAAAGATATTAATGATAAATTTAGAGATAAAATACGTAAGTATTTACCTACTTGTTTAAATATAATTAATACTAATTTTAATTGTAAGTATTCTTTATATAAAGTAGGAAAGGATTATAATGCAGCTTTTAAAGTGATCGAAACAAATGTAAAAAAGACTAAAGAAGAAGTAGAAAGTGAACTTAATAATTTTAAAGGTTCAATAGATATGAATTCTTTATCACAAAGTGTTCAATCTGAAATTAATTTAGCTTGTGAAATATTAATTACTTATGTTGATGATGGTAGTAAACCTAAATATAGTAATGAATTTTTACAGGCAAGTGAACCAGTAGCATCTAGTATTATTACAAATACTCCAGTGATGTCACAAGAATCTGTAGAGCAAAAGATGAGTGAGGATACTAGTATTCAGTATAATCCTTATGCTAATCAACCAATTGAGTTTGAATCAGATAATAATTTTGTCTCAGATAATGATAAACCTTTAATAGATGTTAATAGTTTTAATGCAAATCAAATTAATAATGGATCGCAAGCTATAAGTAGTACTAATAATATAACATCTATTGATAGTGAATATGCAAATAATGATTTAATAGATGTTAATAGTTTATCTATTTTTGGTGGTTCTAACTCTAACAAATAAAGAAGATTTTCTTCTTTTTTTTGTAATTTGTGTCGATTTGACAAAAACAAAAAAAAGTGTATAATACTAAACTCAAGAAGGGGAAAATATTAGTTATTTATTATATGAGTAAATGGGGGAAGTATATATTACTCAAACTATTTAGAGTATATCTTATTATAATAAAAAGGGGAAACTAATATTATACAAATAGTTATATGCCCTTCTAAAGGTCATTTGCTATATATGTATTACTTATAAATAAACAGGGGATTTTGGTTTTAGAATAAAAAGGGTCATAAGTAATACAAACTAAAAGATGATTAATTTCATCTTTTTTTTGAAATAAAAAGGATTATATTTGTCTATATAATCCTATTGCTTTACCTAATATAGATACATTACTTAGTATTATAGGTTCCATAGTACTATTTTCTGGTTGTAATCTTATATGGTCTTTTTCTTTATAAAATCTTTTAAGTGTAACTTCATTTTCATCTGTCATAGCAACCACTATTTCACCGTTTCTAGCAGTTTTATCTTTTTGTACAATTACTATATCTCCATCTAATATTCCAGCTTCAATCATACTTTCACCACTAACTACTAACGTAAATACATCTTTATTTTTAGGTATTAAATAAGTAGGTAATTTAAAATATTCATCTGGATTTTCTATTGCTTCTATTGGAGAACCTGCTGTAACTTTACCAAGTAATGGAACATCTATTGTATCATCATTAATATGCATAAATTCGTTTTCAACCATTAGTTCTATAGTTCTATTTTTGTTAGAACCTTTTTTTATGTATCCTTTATTTGCTAAACTGTCTAAATGTGCTTGTACAGTAGCTGGACTAGATACATCCAATTCTTTTGCAATTTCTCTTACAGTAGGTGGATATCCATGTGCTACAATATATTCTTTTATAAATTTTAGTGTATCTTCTTGTCTTTTTGTTAGTTTTTCCATAGTTCCTCCTTATCTAATAAAATAGTACCATATAATTAATTTAAAGTCAAACATTTGTTTGAATAGTACAATATATAAAACTATTAATAAATAATGTAATAATGTCATATAATGTAGTAAGTCTTGTAATTTTAGTCATTATCTAGTAAAATAACTATGTGAAAGGGCTGATATAATGGCATTTTTAGTAGATTTATTACAAGTATTAGTTGGAGTAATAATTGGTGGAGTTATAGGCTTTTTAGTTGCACGTAATTATATGAAAAAAATGATTAAGAAAAATCCACCAATCAATGAACAAATGATAAAAGCAATGATGACACAAATGGGAAGAACACCAAGCCAAAAACAAATAAATCAGGTTATGAAACAAATGACTAAGTATATGGACTAGTCATTTTTTTAAGGAGGAAAAATGTTTTTATCAGAAATACTTAATATCATTGGAAGTCATTATGAAATAAAGGATAAAAAAATAAATAATATTAGAACAGATAGTAGGTTATTAGAGACTAATGATATATTTATATGTATAAATAGTGGATATAAATATATTAAAGATGCTATAGATAAAGGTGTATGTTTAATAATAACACAAGTAGATGTTTACTATGATACAGATATTCCTATTATAAAAGTAGATGATACTGTAAAAGTATTAGGTGATATTGCTAAACATATTAGAAAAATATATACTAAACCTGTTATAGCTATAACAGGTAGTAATGGTAAAACTACAACTAAAGAGTTATTAAGCTATATATTAGAAAAAAAATATAAAGTTTTAAAAAATGAAGGTAGTCAAAATAATCATATAGGTGTACCAAATACAATACTAAAGTTAGATGAAACATATGATTACTTAGTATTAGAATTAGGTACTAATCATCCAGGAGAAATAAATTATTTAGCTAATATAGTATTACCTGATATAGCTTTAATAACTAATATTGGTACTTCACATATAGGGAATTTTCTTAGTAAAGAAAATATCTATAAGGAAAAAATAAGTATAAAAAAATATAATACAATGTTATTTTTAAATGGTGAAGATGAGTATTTAAAAAATTATAATGGAATTAAAGTATATAGTGATGATTATGATTATAAATGTGATATACCATATTTACAAATAGATTATAATTTAGTATTTAGAGTATGTCAGTATTTAGGCTTAGAATTAGAAGAAATATATATGTATGCTAAAGAATTTAAAATGGTTAATTCTCGTATGAATATATTAAGTAATAATACTATTACACTAATTGATGATTCATATAATGCTTCGTTTGAATCAGTATTAGCTGGAATTAATAATTTAACTAAATATAGTAGAAAATTAATTATATTGGGTGATATGTTAGAATTAGGAGATTATAGTGATATATTACATAAAAAAATTGATGATGAAATAAAAAAGTTAGATAATTATTATTTAATAACAATAGGTAAATATTCTAAAGTAATAAATAGTAATATTCATTTTAATGATGTATATAGTTTAATTAATTACTTATATAATATCGAATATAATAATTATGATGTAATATATATAAAAGGGGCTCATAGTATTGGTTTATACCAAATTGTACCACTTTTAAAAAAGCATTTACAAATCGAATAAAATATAATATTATACTGTCTAGGTGATTTTGTGAGTAAATATTATTATCATGGTGTACGTAACATTTATAAGATGTTTGACATAATAAAATCAGGTGGTATTAAGTCTAAAAGACTTTTGGGATATAAATATGGTTATGGATATAATGGATATGACTATGTAAGTATTTGTAATAAGATTAATGAAAATGAATGTGATTATGAAATAAATAATGATAAAGTTTGTAATAGTTCATTTCTAAATTATATATATAATAAATTTTGTTTTATTATTTCTGATCAAGTACCTGCAATAAAAACATATTATTTAGAAGAAGTTTCTAAATTTAGTTCTTTAAATATTATAAGAAGTTTACTTACTGATATTGAAGATAGATATAGTGATATGTTTGATGAATTTCAAGTAAAAGATCAAATACTACTTAAAGATATAGTTGGTATTGGAATACCTATTGATGAAAAAAATATAAAAAAAGATATTGAATTAAATACACAATTAAAACAATTATATGAAATAGCACTTAATTTCGGATGGGATATAGTTGATACTGCACATTTGAATTTTGTAGAAGAATATGAAAATTGTAAAGTAAAAACAAAAGAAAAAGTAATAAAAAATAGAATTTAATATAAATATATAGTATAATTTAATATGTTATGGATGTGATATAGTGAAAGTTAAATATGAATTAGTAGATGAATGTGATAAAGCAAGATATGGAATTTTACATACTAATCATGGAGATTTTGAAACACCAATGTTTATGCCCGTAGGAACTCAAGCAACTGTAAAAACATTGTCTCCAGAAGAGTTAAAAGATATGAAAAGTGCTATTATATTATCTAATACTTATCATTTATGGTTAAGACCTGGTGAAGACATAGTAAATAAAGCTGGTGGATTGCATAAGTTTATGAATTATGATGGACCAATACTTACTGATAGTGGTGGATTTCAAGTGTTTTCTTTGGCAAAAAATAAAAAGAAAGATATAGTAGAAGAAGGGGTTCTTTTTAAAAGTCATTTAGATGGTAAAAAATTATTTTTAACACCAGAGTTATCTATACAAATACAAAATAAATTAGATAGTGATATAGCTATGTCATTTGATGAATGTCCACCTGCAAGTGCAAGTTATGAATATTTAAAAAATAGTATAGAAAGAACTCTTAGATGGGCTAAAAGAGGAAAAGATGTTCATTCTAATAAAAATCAATCATTATTTGGAATTATACAAGGTGGTCCACATGAAGATTTAAGAAAATACTCTGCAATAGAAACTGTTAAAATGGACTTTGATGGATATAGTATAGGTGGAGTAGCAAATGATGGTGAATCTAAAGATGATATGTATAAAGCTATTGATTATTCAATACCTTATATACCTAAGGATAAACCTAGATATTTAATGGGCGTTGGAGATCCTGTTGATATTATTGAAGGTGTAATAAGAGGAATTGATATGTTTGATTGTGTATTACCAACAAGATTAGCTAGACATGGAAATGCTTTTACTCATAATGGTAAAATAAATATAAAAAATGCAAAATATAAAGAAGATTTTACTCCTATAGAAAGTACTTGTGATTGTTATACATGTAAACATTATACAAAGGCATATATAAGACACTTAATTACATCAGATGAAACCTTTGGAGCACGATTACTTTCTATACATAATATAAGATTCTTAATAAAACTTACAGAAGAACTAAGAGTTGCAATAAAAGAAAAAAATATATATGAGTATCGCGAAAAATTTTTACAAAATTATTTAGGAGATAAATATGACAAAAATATCAAAGGTTAATTATTATATTGAAACAGGGAGTATATCAAAGAAAATTATATTATTAACTGATTTACACTATTATAGTGAAAAAGATATAAAAAAGTTAAATAAAGTATATAATGCATTGTATGAGGAAAATTTTGATTATATTTGTATATCTGGTGATGTAATAGATGTTGGCTCTATACGTGATATGGACGTTTTTATAAATTGGCTTACTAAGTTAGCAGGGTTAAAAAAAGTAATGATGTCACTTGGTGGTCATGATATAGTAAGAGCTAAGAAAAATAGTGAATACTATTATAATGAAGAGTTTTACAATAGAGTAAAAAATATAAAAAATTTATATTTACTTGATAATGAAGTATATGAAGAGGAAGATATTAGATTTATAGGTATAACACTACCAGTAGATTTTTATTATAAATATAATGAAAATAATAATTATTTTAAGAGGTTTGTTAATAATACATTTGAAACATTTGAAGATAAATATAATGTATTACTATGTCATACACCTATACCATTTACTAGTTTAGATAGTTATGATGATATTAAACTTCTTAAAAATATTCAATTAGTACTTTGTGGACATATGCATGGTGGAATAGTACCTAAGTTTTTAAGAAATAAAATGAAGGGAACTGGAATATTTGCACCACATGGTAAAAAAATGTTTCCTAAAAATACATATGGATTAATAAAAAGGAATAATTTAAATATTGTTATTTCAACAGGAGTTACTAAAGCATCTAATACTAATCCATTTAAATTTACAGATATATTTTTTGATAAAGAAATAACTATAGTTAATTTAAAAGATAAATACGAATAAAATAAATTTTTATTTAATATTAGATAATATACAAAAAAACTCGTTTAACGAGTTTTTTTATGCTTTTTTTCTATTTAATAATCCTACCATACTTCCAAATATAGATGCAATTAATAATATACTATAATAGATAAGTGATTTAATAATAAAACTTTTATATATAAATACATTTAGAATTATAAATATAATTAAAAAAATCAATCCAAACTTTAATCCTTCAAACCATCCTAGTTTTGTAGATTTACTTCCTAAGTAGCACCCACCACTAAATAAACTTATTATTGGTATTAAAAGATTAGTAACAGTTATAAAGTTAGACTTTATTATATTTAAATAACTAAGTAATGTAGTTATTAAAAGTAAGCAGATAAATACACTTATACTAATAATAATACTTGTACTAATTTTTTTTAAGTAATTCATAATATCACCCAATAATATATATGCTAAAAAAATTTATAATTTGACTTTTAATATAGTAAAATGATAAATTTAAATTAGGTGATTATATGAATAATAGAATCAAACTATTAAGAAATTTATTGAAAAATCAAAAATGGGATGAAATATATGATTATTTTGGTAGACAGATTTATAGTATTGTAACGCCTATTAGTTATAAGAGGTTGGATATAAAACGTTTAATGGAAGAAAAAAGATATGGTCAAATATATAATAAATATGGATTTATAGAAAGATTATTTATAAAAAATTTAGCAGTTAGTATGAAAAATGATATTAAAATGTTACTTAAAAAAGGTGATTATGAGGCTATTTATCAAAAATATGGTAGTGATACTTATAATAAATATTTACCTAGGATGATGCAAAAAGATATTGAGTTAGAAACAGGAAGTAAATTTAAGGCTAAATTATATAAAGGTAAATTTAAGTTTTGTAAGGGTTTGGAAGTTGTTTTAAGTGGACTTGTAATATGTAGTATGTCACTACCTGCTATTTATTTTGAACTTAATCAATATAAAGTAGAATTATATAGTGAAAATACGAAAAAATATGCTGTTGAGATAGAAGAATATAATCAAAATATTGAAGAGTATGCTTCTCATATTAACGAGCTTAATTTAACAGATATACAAGTTATTATGAAGGTTATAGATGATACATGGAATGACATATGTGGTTATGGAGAACCTAAACTTGATATATTAGGATATAGTAGATTAGATTTTAAAGATCCAAATGGTATTGGAGTTTGTAGAAATTTAGCAGATGATTTTACAGCTAAAATGAACGCTATTAACCCAGATTATAATGCTAGAAATATAGTTGTTTATTTAGAGACTGATGAATATAAAAAAGAAGATTTAGCTAATATAGATACTAAAATAGTACCAAGTGATAGTGTTGATTCTAATAATGAAAGTGATAATAGTTTTGATATAACTAAATTATGTGGTAACCACATGGTAACAATATTAACTCCACTAGGTAAAGATTATCAAATCATTGTTGATCCTACTAATCCTTCTATAGGTGTTATAACTAATGGAAAAATATATATGTTACAAACAGAAAATAATAAAGGATTAAAATATGTACCAATTGGAGAGTTTTTTAGTGATTTTAATGATGATATAAGCAAAATAAATAATGATTTATTAACAAGTATATTAGATTTTGATACTAAAAAACATCTTGATGATGTAGTTAATGAATTTGGATTACAGGCACAAAATGATGCTTTAGAATATGTAAGAAATTTAGATTCATTTAATATGAATTCAGTTAGATAGTTTTATTAAAGGTATTTAATATAATGTTAAGTACTTTTTTATTGTTAAGAAATATAAATTGCTAGATTATATTAAATATGTAAGAAATTAATAAATATCTAAAATAAATGTAACTTCACAAATTGACATGTTAGAGTATCTTTGATAAAATTGAGATGTAACAATAAGGAGTGTAATTTGACAGTATTATTTGTTATAGAAAGGGATGGAATATGAAAAGGAAAAATGATGAATCTACTGATATAGAAGAAGAATATGAAGAAGATGAAGAATCATATGAAGATGATGACGATGAGTTATATGACGATGATGATTCATACGATGTAGATGAAGATACCAAAGAAGTTGATACTAGTAAATATGATGATGAAGATGATATAGTAGTTGATGAAAGTGACTACTCAGAAGATGAAAAGCCTAAGAAAAGAAAAACGGATGATTATAGCTCAGGATTATCTATGGGAGCTAAAATAGCTATTGTTGTTGTAATAGCTGTTACTGTAATATTAATTTTATTAAAAGCATGTAATAATAAAAGTGAATATACTGTTAAATTTGATGTAGATGGAGGAACTGAGGTAAGTGATCAAATAGTAAAGAAAAATGAAAAGGTAACTCCACCATCTGATCCAACTAAAGATGGATATGAGTTTGAAGGATGGTATTTAAATGGAAAAAAATACGATTTTGACTCCAAGGTTACATCTGATTTAGTCATCGAAGCAAGATGGACTAATAATAATACAGCCGATGTAGAAGGTGTAAGTCTAGATCAGGAAGAAGTAGGACTTCGTATGGGTGATGAAACACAATTAATTGCTACTGTAGAACCAAGTGACGCTAAAGATAAAACAGTTACATGGAAAAGTAGCGATGAGAGTGTAGTCAAAGTTGACGAAGATGGTAATATTAAAGCTGTTTCAAATGGTAGTGCAACTATTACTGTAACTACAAATGAAGGTGGATTTGTTGCAACTTGCCGTGTTGTTGTATCTGATGATATTGTTAAAGTAACAGGTTTAAAGGTTGATAAAAAGGAAGTAACTGTATATGTAGATGATACAGTAAGAATATCTGCTGATGTAGAGCCAGCTGAAGCTACTAATAATGGATTAATATGGACAAGTGAAGATACAAGTATTGCCTCTGTTAGTTCAACAGGAGTAATTAGAGGTAAAAAAGAAGGAAAAACAACAGTAACAGTTAAAACTAAAGATGGAGATTTTAGTGAAGAAATTAAGGTTACTGTAAAGGAAGTTGAATTAGAAAAAATAAGTATCTCAGGAGATACAAAAATTAATATAGGAGATACTACAACTTTAAAAGCTAAATTAGAGCCTTATAATGCTACTGTAGAAGAAATAACATGGAAATCAGATAATGAAAATGTTGCTACTGTAGATAAAAACGGAAAAGTAACAGGTAAAAAGAGTGGAACTGCAAGAATAACTGTAATAGCTAAACTTCAAGATGGTAAAGATGAAATGAAGGCTTCTGTTAAGATAGAAGTTGTAAAACCAGTAGAAGTAACAAGTATAGAAATTTCTCCATCTAAATTAGAATTAGTAGAAGACCAAACAGCAAAATTAAAAGTCACAATAAAGCCAGATAATGCTGCTAATAAAAATTTTCAATGGTCAAATAGTAATGCTGATGTTGTAAGTGTAACAGGTGGGGTTGTAACAGCTAAAAAAGCCGGAAAAGCAACTATTACTGTAACATCTGCAGATAATGATAAATTAATAGCTACTTGTGAAATTACTGTTAAAGCAAAAGAAACTCCAAAGAGCAATTCTAATAGTAACTCAAATAGCGAGTCTAATAGTAATTCAAATAGTGATTCAAATGATAATAAAGAAGAATCAAATAGTAATGAAGTAAAAGAAGACGATACTTCTAGTAAAACAGAAGAAAAAGAAGAGTAAAAAGAAAATATCTTTTTACTTTTTATATACTAGAAAAGTAAGTGTTAAATAAAAATTGATAATTTATTGTTGATGTTGAAATACTTGTATGATATCATTAGATTGCAAGAGGTGATTTTATGGTTTACTTAGATTATAGTGCTACTACTCCTGTTAATGATTTAGTATTAGATAGTTTTAATAGTGCATGTAAAAATTATATTGGTAATCCTAACTCATTACATAAACTTGGTGTCAATTCTAAACATTTAATTGAATTATCAAGTAATCAAATTTTAAATTTATTAAATGTAAGTGATAAGGAAGTAATTTATACTAGTGGTGCAAGTGAATCAAATAATTTAGCAATTAAAGGTGTAGCATATACTTACAAAAATAGAGGTAATCATATAATAACTACTAAGTTAGAACACTCATCAATTAAGGAACCATTAGAATTTTTAAAAAAAGAAGGATATAAAGTTAGTTATACAAAACTAGATGATAAGGGGTTAGTTGATATAAACTATTTAAAGCAAATAATAACAGATGATACTATATTAGTTAGTGTAACTGCTGTAAATAGTGAACTTGGTATAAGAGAAAATATAGAAGAAATAGGAAAATTACTAAGAGATTATCCTAAATGTTATTTTCATGTCGATATGACGCAAGCAATAGGAAAAGAAATAATAGATTTAAAAGATGTAGATTTATTTAGTTTTTCAGCACATAAATTTTATGGTATAAAAGGTGTTGGAGCATTAATTAAAAATAAAAAGCTAAATATAGAACCATTAATACATGGAGGAAAAAGTACTACTATATATAGAAGTGGAACTCCATCACTACCACTCATTGTTTCATTAGCAAAATCACTTAGACTTTCTTTAGAACATATAAATGATAATATTAATTATGTAAAAACAATAAATGATGATTTAAAAAAATTCTTTAGTAATTATGATAAGGTACATATAAATAGTTTAGATAATTGTATACCACATATATTAAATATAAGTATTATTGGGGTAAAACCAGAAACATTTTTACATGCTTTAGAACAATATGAAATATATGTATCAACTAAAAGTGCTTGTTCATCAAATGGTACAATGAGTGATGCAGTTTATGAGATAACAAATAATATAGAATATGCTTCATCTAGCATTAGAATAAGTTTATCTCATATTACAACATTAGAAGAAATAGATAAATTAAAAGAATGTTTTGATAAATGTTATACTAATTTAACCTCTTTAAAAAAATAGTTATAAATAAGTATTAAGTGCTGATAGTTTACTATTGGCATTTTTTACATTTTATGATAATATTAAAATATGGAGGTATATATGAATGATGATAAAAATAATGTAGTTCCTATTATTGTAAATGGTAAATTAAATGATGGAAAATATAATAAACCTAAAAAAAATCATCAAGATAAACTACCTTCTAAAAGATTTAATTTTATAGATGTATTATTAACTTTATTAGGAATTTTTTTAATTGGTTATGGTGCATATGGAATTATAACTAAAGATAAAAATAAGGAAGAGGATATTATTAGTGATAGTAATACTAGCAGTAATTCAAGTGAAGTAACAAATCAAAATAGTAATATAGATGTAAGTAAATATATTACATTTAATACTAAAGAGAGTTATAATATATTTACACCAGAAGATATAAATTTAATTAATAGTGGTGCTAAAGCAAGTGATATGTCATTAAACTTTAAATTGTCAGTAGCAGCACGTCAAGCAAAAAAATATACAAGTAATTCTAATGAATATATTTTACAAAGTGATTTACAAGAAAGTATTAAAAATGTATTTGGAGATATATCTATTACTAATGCTTCATTTAGTTATGGCGATAATATTTATGTATATAATCAAGAAACTAAAAGGTACTATTTACTAGATAATAGTAATAAAATAAATTTAGATTATACAATGTATCATTATATAAAACAAGAAGAAATTGATAATAAACTGATTATTAAATATTATATTGCATATACAGATACTAATAAAACTAGAAGTTGGACACTTAATAATATTAGTTTAACTGATGTAATAGATTCAAATAATATTAAGGATAAATTTAATAATTTAAAATATATAGAGTATCAATTTAATAAAGTTTATGATAAATATTATTTAGATACAATTACTATTAAATAGGGGATGTTAATATGAAGAAGAAGAAAAAAGAAAGCAATTTTGGATTAATTGTATTAATATTGATTTTATTAGGTGCTGTTTTATTTGTATATTATTATAGTAATAATGATTTAAATTCTAATGAAGAACCAAAAACGCCGGTGAAAAAAGAGGAAAAACCAAAGTATAGTCAAGAAGAAATTAATGCACTATATGATTTAGTAAAAAGTGATTTTAATAGTACACCAGCATATACTAAGCAAGATATATCTTTGATGGAAAATGGATTAACTTATGATAAATTTTCTGATGAATTAAAAATATATTATGCTATAAAAAATATGCCTTCAGAAAATATTACTTCGGAAAAAGTAAATGCAAAACAAGAATTAAATGGTTATAAATTTACTGGAAAAATAATAAAAGAAGAATATGTATCTAATCAAATAAAATTGATAAATAAAGAATTATCTATAAATCACAAAAATTTAACTTTAGTTGATAAACTTTATTACTATGATAATAAGTTAAAATGCTATTTAATTTATGAAAAAAAGAATAATCCAACAGTTGAAAAAATAAATTATATGGAAAGTGAATCTAATGGTGATGAGATATACATATATATTTATTCAGCATATACATATATAGATAAAAAAACAAGTTATACAAGACATAATAACTTACTTCCTATAAATATAACAGATAAAAATATAGTAGAGAATTTAGATATAATAGATAAATATAAGTATACTTTTAAGAAAGATACTAGTGTAGATAAGTTTTATTTAACAAATATAGAATATGTAAAACAAAATGTTTGATAAAATCATTCATTTTGTTTTTTTATTAGAATAATATTAAATGGGAGGTTTTATGTTATATAGATTATATAAAAATTATAAATTTCCAATAATATTATTTATTTCTATTATATTAGGTAGTATAATTGGCTGTATATTTAAAAGTGGTGCTAAAGTATTAGAACCTTTTGGACAAGTCTTTGTTAATATGTTATTTGTAATAGTTATACCCCTTGTATTTTTTACAGTATCTAGTAGTATTGCTAAAATGAGTAGTTTAAAAAGACTAGGAAAAATATTTAAGTATATGTTTATTATATTTATTATAACTAGTTTAATAGCAGCTGTATTTATGCTTTTTGGAGTATTTTTATTTAATCCTACAGGTAATGTTATTAAGGATTTAGATTATACTAAAGAAAGTATAAATCTTGGACAAAAAATAGTAGATATGTTAACTGTTAGTGATTTTTCTATGTTGCTTTGTAAAGTTAATATGTTACCTCTAATTATTTTTTCATGTATATTTGGATTTAGTGTTAGACTATGTGGTGATGAAGTTAAAATAGTTAATGATTTTTTAAATGCTGGTTGTAAAGTAATGTTAAAAATGATTAATATAATTATGTATTATGCACCAATAGGTTTAGCTGCATACTTTGCAAGTTTAGTTGGAACTTATGGTCCAGAATTATTAGGTAGTTATGCTAAATGCTTTATAGTTTATATAATTATAGCAGTATTGTACTATATAATATTTTATTCATTATATGCGTATATAGCATATAGAGGTAAGGGAGTTAAAGTATTTTATAAAAATATTTTAATGTCTACTATTACATCACTTGGTACATGTTCTTCACTAGCTACTCTTCCTTGTAATATGACAACAGCAGATAATATGAAGTTACCAAAAGATGTAAGTGAGGTAGTATTACCAATAGGTTCTACTATACATATGGAAGGTTCTAGTATGGCATCTATTTTAAAAATTGCATTTTTATTTTCAATATTTGGAAGAAATTTCAATGGTGTTACAGATATATTAATAGCACTTTTAGTATCAGTATTAAGTGGAGTAGTAATGTCAGGTATACCTGGAGGTGCATTGATAGGTGAGGCACTAATTGTATCAGTATATGGATTTCCTGCAATAGCTTTCCCTATAATATCTACAATAGGATGGATAGTTGATGCTCCAGGTACATGTATAAATGCTGTAGGAGATATACCTAGTTGTATGTTAATATCTAAATTAGTAGATAATGAAACATAATAAAATAATAGAAAGGATTAATATGGAATGTATACTAAATAAACCTTATCCACCTATTAGAGTTGAAAAAGAAAATATAGAGTATGCTAAAATATTATTAGATGATTATGCAGGAAGTGGTGGGGAAGATACAGCAATTCATGAATATATATATCAAAGTCTTATAAAGGAAGATATAAGTAGTACATTAAAACAAATTGCTAGAGTAGAAATGAGGCATTTAGATATACTAGGAGAATTAATAGTTAAATTAGGAGGTAAACCTTTTTTTAGTACTTATAAAAATAATACTATAATACCTTGGACTAGTGAGTATGTTAATTATACTATGAATATAAAAGATTTATTGTTAGTAGATATTAAAAGAGAAGAAAATACTATAAAAAGATATGAATCTGATATAAAGATAATAGATGATAAATATATACAAGATATATTAAAAAGAATTATTGAAGATGAAAAATTACATATATTATGTTTACAAAGTATATATAATAGTTATGAATAATTAAAGTTATTTCTATCGTGAAATAACTTTAATTTTTGTAGGATGTATGTTAAAATACTATTACTTAGGTGATATTATGAATTATGATTTACAAAGATTTATTGATGCTCAAAACATAGATTTTAATAAAGCATTATCTGAAATTAAAAGTGGTAGAAAAAAGAGTCATTGGATTTGGTATATATTTCCTCAAATATCAGGTCTTGGTGATAGCTATATGAATCAGATATACTCAATTAGTTGTATAGAAGAAGCTAGAGCTTATCTAGAAAATGAACAATTATTTAATAACTTAATAACTATATGTAATGCATTATTAGAACTTGATATTGATGATATCAACACTATTATGCCAGAACCTGATGATTTAAAATTAAGATCTAGTATGACATTATTTTTATGTGCTAACCCACAATGTTTAATATTTAAAGATATATTAGATAAATATTATAATGGAATTATGGATGATAAGACTATTAAAATATTAAATAAACATAACTAATACATATACAAAGCTAAAATTGACTTTTTATATATTAAATGATAATATACCAAATATGCTTTGTATATTTTTTTGTTAACGAAATGTTATAAATTAATTATATAGCTTTGCTTATTTTATAATTTAAAGGGGGTATATATGAATAAGTTTGTAGTAGGTGTAGATGCAGACGGTGTATTAACAGACATGACAAAGTTTAATATTGAAGAAGGACGTAAATTTTTTAAGAGGGAACCAGTTAAGCCAGATGCTTATTCACCTGAGGAAATGTTTGGAATAAATAAATTTCAAAAAATATTATTTGGTCTTAAAGTATTAGATAAGTATTGTAAAAAGACACCACTTCGTGATGGTGCTAAAGAGGTATTAAAAGCTTTAAAAAGTGAAGGCGTACAATTACATGAAATAACAGCACGTATGTTTACAACAGATAAGGGTGTATTAGGATTACATTATCGTAGGTTATTTCAAGATTATTTAAAGAATAATGGATTAGATTTTGATAGCATTCAATATTGTTCAGAAGATTTTAGCCCACGTGATAAATATATGGCATGTTTAAAATTAGATGTTGATGTAATGATTGAAGATAAACCAGAAGTGGCTCTTTATTTAGCAGAACAAGGAGTAAAGGTCTTATTATTTAGAGCGCCATATAATACGGAGGTATCACATGAAAATATTATTCCTGTAGAAAGTTGGAAAGAATGTTATGAATATATTCAAATGTTAAAGAATAACAAAAAGGCAGTAGCACCTTTTCATTATCTTGAATTAGAAGAAAGAGAATGTTTAACAAAGGAGCAACAAGTAGAATATTTTACAAGTTATAAATCATATATAAAAAATCTACAAGTAAATGAAGAAGCATTTAAGAAAAGTAAAAAAAGATTTAAACTTTTATATTATGCTACATTTATACCTTTCTTCATTGCCTTTCATTCAAAGAAAAAAGGACAAGAAAATATTCCATATCAAGATGGATTTATAATTGCATGTAATCATTTAAATAGTTTTGATCAATTCTATATAAGTCAAGCATTAGGTGCTCGTCAGTTTTGTGGATTTGCAGCTTCTACTATCAGACATACAATAAGAGGTAGAATGTTTGATTTTACTCAAGGTGCAGTATTTATTGATAGACAAAATGCTGAAAGCAAAAAAAACGGTGAAGAAGAACTTGCTAAAAGAATTGTACATGATAAAATAGCTCTTATTTTTCCAGAAGGAACTAGAAAAAATAAAGATGAAGAGGGTAAGAAAAAAATACAGTTACCATTTAAGTTAGGAACAGTATCTTTAGCACAAAAAACAGGTGCTGCAATATTACCTATGTCTTTATATCATGGAAAACATACTTATTTAAAAGTTGGAGAAGTACAATTTGTAAAAAAAGACGATGATTTAGCTCAAGCAAATGAAAATTTAGCTAAGACAATTGAGTCTATGACACGTAAAAGTATGAAAGAAGATAAAGTAAAAAGTAAAAAATATAAATAAAGGGGGATGTGTTATATGAATATAGCAATTAATTATAATGCTTTTAGCATGGATACTAGTTTTAAAGAAGTAGTAAAGGAATTAACTAAAAAAGGATTTAAGATCTATTTAATGGTTAATGAAAATAATTTTGAGTTTAAAGAAGAATCAGATGAAGAAATTAAAGCACAAATATTAGAAAGTTTATCGTTAGATAAAAATGATGTTACAGATATATTTTTATACAATCAATCAAATAAAAATAAAATATTAAATATTAAAAATTTTGGTTATATTATAGAAAATAGTATAGATTGTATTAATGATGAAAATAGAAGATATTATTCTAAAGCAAGAATTGGATTTATAACTAATTCAAAGTCACAAAAATCAATTAGTAATTTTTATGAAGCAACTAATAGTAATGAAATATTGTCTGATATATTAAGATATAATGAAGAAATTATTAATAGTTTAAAAGATCCTATTACAGTAAAATCTGGTATACCTTCAATAGATAAAAATTGGCAATCATCATATAATGCAGCACAATATTTTACTGAATTACCTAGTATGCCTATTTGGGAATATGTATATTTAAATAACTATAGTAATTTAGATTCACTTGCTATTAGATATTTTGGAGCTAAAATTACTTTTAGAGAATTATTTGAACGTGTAGATGAATATGCTAAATCATTAAAAAAATCTGGTATAACATCGAATGATATTGTAACTATTTGTATGCCTAATACTCCAGAAGCTGTTATTGCATTTTTAGCTACAAATAAAATTGGTGCTACAGCTAGTATGTTACATCCTTTATTAAAAGGTGAAGATATACTTGAAAATCTTGATAAAACTAAGTCAAGATATTTAGTTATGGCAGATATGTGTTATGGTGAAGTATCAAAAATTATTGATAGTACTAATGTTGAGAAAGTAGTAGTAGTTTCACCAGCAGATTCTATGCCACCTATAAAAAGTCATCCACTAGGAATAAAGATGCTTTATATAGCACAAGAAAAATTTAAAAAGATAAAAACTAAGATGGTTATTAAACGATTAAATTCTGCTATTAAATTAATACCAGAAAAATGTTTATCTATTATTGAACCAATAAGAAAAGAAATTGAAAGATTAGAAAATAAAATAGTTAAAGTTTCATATGAAGACAAATTTATTAAATGGAATGATGAAGTTTCATTTGGTAGTGATTATGATGGTAGTATAGAGTGTGATGAGCCATATGTGCCATATGAGACTAAAGTATTGCTTAGAACTGGTGGTACAACAGGTAAATCTAAACTTGCATGTATTTCAAATGAAAACGTAATAAGAAATACTGCTCAATTAAGAGATACAATACCATTTTATAAAAAGGGTGATGAATTACTTGCAATTTCACCTATATTCCATGGATTTGGATTAGTAGATAGTATTATTACTGCTTTAGCAGTAAATATGTCAGTAGATTTACATCCACAATATAATAAATCTATATTTATATCTTCTATGTTAAAAAATAAACCTACATTAATATTAGGTGTTCCAACTTTATGGAAAAGCGTAGTTAGTTCAAAAAAATTAGAAAAAGCAGATTTATCATTTGCTAAAGTTTGGATTTCTGGTGGAGATACATTAGAACCAAAATTACGTGATGAAATAAATAAATTTAGAACAGAACATAATGTTACATCACCAATAATGTCTGGAATAGGTTCAACAGAAGCAACAGCAGCTCTTGCATTTACTGGTGTAAATTCTATGTATGAGAAAAGTGTTGGTTTCCCACTTCCTTTAAATGACGTTAAAATATTAGACCCAGATACATTAAAGGAAGTTCCTGTTGGAGAAATTGGAGTATTATATGTAGGTGGTCCAACAGTAATGAATGGATATTATAATGACTCAGAGGAAACTAGTAAGGCATTAGTTAAGTTATCTGGAACAACATATTTGAATACTGGTGATGTATGTTACATGACAGAAAATGGAGAAATATGTTTTGAAGATAGAAATTCTAATATAATTATAGTAAGTGGAGTTAACGTATATAGCAGTGAAATAGAAGCTGTTATAAAAGAAATTCCAGAAGTAGTAGATTGTGCTGTTGTAAAAATGCCACATGAATATAAAATGAATGTTCCAGTAGCATTCGTTACATTAAAAAATAATGCAGAGTTAACTGCTGAGTTAAGAGATAAAATAATAAAATATGTTAACTCAAAGGTAGATACATATCAGAAAATATATGAGATAATACAACCAGAAGAAAATAAATTACCACTTACTAATTTAAATAAAGTTAATAGAAGACAACTACAAGACTTAGCTACAACTTTATATAAAGAGTCAAATAATGGTGGTTATCAGAAGAAAATACATATGTAAAAAAGGAAAATTATAATTTTCTTTTTTTTTATATCATGGTATAATGGTTATGGTAAAGTAGGTGGTTATATGTATAGCAGTTTATATTTTCAAATGATTAGTTTAGCATATACTGTTTTATTATTAATTATTTTCTTTAATAAGAAAAAGATAAATTCAATTGAAAATAAAATCTATTCTAGATTAATATTGATAAATATATTTGGTATTATATTTGATTTATCTAGTACTTATCTTGCAATAATAGATGTAACAAACCCAATGCTTATAGTTCTTCAGAAATTTTACTTAATCTATTTGATTGTATGGATGCTTTTCTTTACAATATATACTATAGTTATATCTAGAAATAAAAAATCAGATGGGTATGATATTTATAATAAAATAAAAAAAGTGTTATATCCAATAGTATTTATTTCAATATTTATTATATTATTATTACCACTTTATACATCAAATAATGATGATAGAATTTATACGTATGGTATAGGGGCTAAATTTACTTATCTTTTAGCTGGATTATTTATTTTATCTTGGATAATTTGCCTAATTTGTAATAGAAAAAAATTAGGTGAAAAAGAATATATACCTATAATAGCTATATTAGTATTAGGTGTATTTGTAGGTATTATTCAGTATTTATTTCCAGAATTACTACTTATAACATCACTTTTTATTTTTGTTACATTCATGATGTTCTTTACTATAGAAAATCCTGATTTAAAAATGATACAAGAATTAAGTGAAGCAAAAAATCAGGCTGAAAAAGCTAATAATGCTAAAACTGAATTTTTATCAAATATGTCACATGAAATACGTACTCCATTAAATGCAATAGTAGGTTTTAGTCAAGGACTTTTGGAAGAAGACTTATCAAATGAAACTAAAGAAGAAGTAAAAGATATAATAAGTGCTTCACAAAGCCTTTTACAAATTGTAAATGGAATATTAGATATATCTAAAATTGAAGCAAATAAATTAGAAATAGTAAATACAGAGTATAACTTTAAAAAAGTATTTGATGAATTAGTATCACTTACTAAAGCAAGAATAGGTGAAAAACCATTAGAATTTAATTATAAATATGATGAATCAATTCCACCAGTATTATATGGAGATTTTGTTCGAATTAAGCAAATCATATTAAACTTACTTACTAATGCTGTAAAATATACAAAACAAGGATATGTTAATTTAACTATTAGTTCGGTTAAAAATAACGATATTTGTAGATTAATTGTTTCTGTTGAAGATAGTGGTATTGGAATTAAGGAAGAAAATATTAATAAATTATTTAATAAATTTGAAAGACTTGATCTTGAAAAAAATATTACAATTGAAGGTACAGGACTAGGACTTGCTATTACGAAAAAGTTAATTGAACTTATGAATGGAAAAATAGTAGTACAAAGTAAATATGGTGAAGGATCTAAATTTACAGTAGCATTAGATCAAAGAATAGTACCTAAAAAATTAGAAGATATACAAGATGAGAAAATTGATACAATACCATTTATTGGAAATAATAATAAAATTTTAGTTGTAGATGATAATCCTATTAACCTAAAGGTTGCAATTAGATTATTAAGGGATTATAATTTAGATATAGATACATCTGATTCTGGAAAAGGTTGTATTGATAAAGTATTACAAGGAAATAATTATGAACTAATTTTACTTGATGATATGATGCCACATATGACTGGTGTAGAAGCACTTAAAAATTTAAAAAAGATTATAGGATTTTCTACACCTACAGTAGCACTTACTGCAAATGCTATATCAGGTATGAGAGAAAAATATTTAGAAAATGGTTTTAATGATTATTTATCAAAACCAATAAATAAAGAAGAACTTGAAAGTATATTAAAAAAATATTTAAAACAAGGTGATAAAGCAAATCTAAATATAGAAACAAAAAGTAATGATGATGAAGATTATGATTTAGATATATTAAAACAAGCAGGAGTAGATATATCATCTAGTTTAGAATTATTAGGAGATATGGATACTTATAATGATACGATAAAAGACTTCTTTAAAGAGTCAAAAGAACGATTAGAAAAAATAAAAGAATATAAAGATAACAGTGATATGCCTAATTATGCAATATTAGTACATGCTATGAAAAGTGATTCTAAATATTTAGGATTTACTAAATTAGCTGAGTTATCTTATAATCATGAAATGGCAAGTAAAAAAAATGATGTAGATTATGTAAATAGTAATTATGAATCATTAATGATTGAGGCAAATCGTATTATGGAACTCATTAAACAATATATAAAGGAGGATTTATGATGAGGGAATTGTTAGATAAAATAAATGCAACATTTGATAATAGTATAAATACATCGAGTGAAGAAGTAGCACTACAACTTAAAATATTAAAGGGAAATATAAATACACTATTTAATGAAGCAATGAAAGAAGATTTAAATTCACAAGTAGTTGAAAATACTAGTGACAATGTAGAAATATCTTCAAAGAAAAAAGTTTTAATAGTAGATGATTCTAGTATTATAAGAAATTATTTACAAAAAACAGTATCAACTGAGTATGATGTAATATTATCTGGTGGAGGAGAAGATGCTATTAGAGTATTAGATGGAGAAAATAGTATTGATTTAATCTTACTAGATCTTATGATGCCAGGCGTAGATGGTTTTGGTGTTCTTGAACATTTAAAAGAAAAAAATTATAATATACCAGTAATAATAATAAGTGGTGATACTACTAAAGAGACAATTGATAGAGCATTTACTTATAAAGTATATGATATGATAGAAAAACCTTTTTCTGATAAAGTAATTCTTGAAAAAATAAGCCGTATATTAGAATAGATTATAATTAATCTATTTTTTTGATATAATTATTATAGTAATTTTAATATTATTTATTTTTAATACTTTTAGTATTTTATGATATTCTATATAATAGCAAATAAATATATTTTATGATATAATACAATGACTTTCAAAGGAGGTATATTATGTTTATAGATGAAGTTGTAATTGATTTGATAGCTGGTAATGGCGGTAATGGATGTTTAGCTTTTAGACGAGAAAAATATATTGAAATGGGTGGCCCATATGGAGGAAATGGTGGTCATGGTGGAAATATAGTTTTTATGGCTGATGAAGGACTTAATACTTTAATAGACCTTAGAATGCAAAAAAAATATAGAGCAAAAAATGGAGCACATGGTCAAGGAAAAGCTATGAATGGTGCTAATGCAGAAGATTTAATTATTAAAGTTCCTATTGGTACAGTTATAACTGATTTAGAAACTAATTTTATCCTAGCTGATTTAACTAAAAATAAAGAAAAAGTAACTGTTGCATATGGTGGACGTGGTGGAAGAGGTAATATGGCTTTTGTAACACGTACTAATAAAGCTCCAGATTATGCAGAAAATGGGGAGCCGGGAGAAGAGAAAAAAGTTAAAGTTGAATTAAAACTTTTAGCAGATGTTGGACTAGTTGGATTACCTAGTGTAGGTAAAAGCACTATTATAAGTAAAATTAGTGCTGCTAAACCTAAAATAGCTGCATATCACTTTACTACATTAAAACCAAATTTAGGAGTTGTTAAAACAAAAGATAATAGGTCATTTGTAGTAGCTGATTTACCTGGATTAATAAAAGGAGCATCACTTGGTGAGGGACTTGGAGATAAATTTTTAAAACATATTGAAAGAACCCGTGTAATAGCGCATATCATTGATATGTCAGCTTTTGAAGGTAGAGATCCATATGATGATTATATTACTATTAATAAAGAGTTAGAAAATTTTAATAAAAAAATTATAGAAAAACCTCAAATAATAATAGCAAATAAAATGGATGCACCAGATTCTAAAAAGAATTTAGAAGAATTTAAAAAGAAAGTAGATAAACCTGTATATGAAGTATCTGCAATAAATAATGAAGGATTAGATGAGGTACTTATAGTTTTAGCGAATATGTTAGATAAAATAGAAAAACAACCATTATATGAAGATGAGAAGTTTGAAAGTCATGTACTTTATAAATTTAAGCAAGAGCAACCATTTAAAATTATAAAAGATAAAGATGGAACTTATGTAATTAGTGGGGATGAAATAGAAAAAATTTATAAAATGACATGGTTTGTTACTGATGAGGCTTTCTTAAGATTTTCAAATAAATTAAGAAAATTAGGAATAGATGATAAATTAAAAGAAATGGGTATTAAAAATGGTGATACAGTTCGTATTTTAGATTATGAATTTGAATATAGAGAATAAATACTTTAAATAAGTATTTTTCTTTTTGTATAAATATTATAAATTTAAACTTTTTATATTATTTTTTTTAATATTTGTGTTAAAATGGAATTAGGTGGCTTTTATGACTTATAGTTCTAAAGATAATGTTAAAGTTAAACAGATAAAGAAATTAACTCAAAAAAAATATAGAGATTTAGATAATTTATTTTTAGTAGAAGGTGAACACTTAGTTACAGAAGCGTATAATTCTGGGTATTTAAATAATTTAATAATACTTGAAGACTATGATTTTCCTATAAGTAAAAATAATATAGTTGTAACAGATAAGATAATGAATTATATATCACAGTTAGATAGTCATCAAAATGTAATTGGTATTTGTACAAAAATTAAACAAACATCATATACAAATAAAATACTTATTGTAGATGGTGTACAAGACCCTGGAAATTTAGGTACGATTATAAGGAGTGCTGTTGCATTTAATTTTAAGACTATAATACTTAGTCCAGATACTGTTGATTTATATAATAGTAAAGTAATTAGAGCTAGTCAGGGTATGATATTTCATTGTAATATTGTAATAAAAGATATATGTGATGAGATACAATATTTAGAGAAAATGGGATATTTTGTATGTGCTACTAAGGTTGATAATGGAAATAACCTAGAACAGTTAAAATCTAAAGATAAACTAGCTGTTATTGTTGGAAATGAAGGTAATGGTGTTAGTGATAAAGTTTTAGATAAATGTAGGAATTATGTTCATATTAATATGAATAAGGAATGTGAGAGTTTAAATGTTGGTGTTGCTACTAGCATTATTATGTATGAGTTAAGTAAGTAGGTGTTGTATGAATTATATATATATTGGTGATATAGTTAACACACATGGATTAAAGGGTGAAGTTAGAATAATTAGTGAATTTAAATTCAAAGATAGTGTGTTTAAGAAAGATATGAAATTTTATATAGGTAAAGAAAAAAAAGAGGAAGTAGTATCTACTTACAGAAAGCATAAAGAATATGATATGGTAACATTTAATACTAAAGATTATATAGATGATGTTATTATTTATAAAGGTGAACCAGTATATGTAAATCGTGATGATTTAGTATATGATGGATATTTAGATGAAGATTTAATAGGATTAGATGTATATTGTAA
The DNA here is from genome assembly GCA_947581765.1 of uncultured Bacilli bacterium. GTDB lineage: Bacteria > Bacillota_I > Bacilli_A > RF39 > UBA660 > UBA5578. Next base: position 27,700 of record CANPVU010000007.1, on the reverse strand, counting down.
TAATGAAAATATTGGTCATGTAGATAGTATTTTAAGAACTAATGCGCATGAGATATTAGTTGTACAAAATGGATGTAAACATATGATACCAAATGTTGATGAATTTATTGAGAATGTAGATTTATCTAATAGAAGATTAGATATTAAATATATGAAAGGATTATTAAATGAGGATTGATATTTTAACTTTATTTCCAAGTATGTTTGATGGATTTTTAAATGAGTCAATTATTAAAAGGGCAATAGAAAGTGGATATGTAGATATTCATATCCATAATTTTAGGGATTATTCTTTAGATCCTCATCAAAAGGTAGATGATTATCCTTTTGGAGGAGGACCTGGAATGGTATTAATGCCTCAACCAATATTTGATGCTGTATTATCACTTAAAACAGATGAAAGTAAAGTTATATTAATGACTCCACAAGGACAAAAGTATTCACAAGCTAAAGCAAAAGAGTTAAAGTTAGAAAAACATTTAATAATTATATGTGGACATTATGAAGGCTTTGATGAAAGAATTCGTAATTTAGCAGATATTGAAATTAGTATAGGGGATTTTATTTTAACAGGTGGGGAAATACCTAGTATGGCAGTATGTGATAGTGTAATAAGACTATTAGATGGAGTAATAGATAATGAATCTAAAGCAGAGGAATCTTTTGAAGATGAATTGTTAGATTATCCTGTATATACTAGGCCTGCAGATTTTAGAGGTATGAAAGTTCCAGAAGTTTTATTAAGTGGCCATCATGCTAAAATAAATGAATGGAGACATAATGAGCAATTAAAAAGAACTAAGGAAAGAAGACCGGATTTATTAGAAAGAGCTGATTAATATGAAATTTTACAGAATTACTATTCAAAATAATTTTAATAAAATAAAAACATATAATAATGATTTAGAAGGATTTGATATTACTCCAAAAAATCATATTAAGTATGAGGGAATAGTAGTAAGTAAAATTATTGTAATTAATCGCTTTTTTATTGAAAGCATTTTAAAGAAAAAAATAAAACGTAAATTAGAATTATATTTACAATTTATTATAGATTATATAGATGATGAGGGAGATAATGGTGGTTCAATTAATGAGATATTAAATGATATAAAAAGATATAAATCAATATTAATGTATAAGTATAGTAAGTATTTAGAACAAAAATATATTGATATGTTAAATAAAAAATTAGAATTAATTGAAAAAGAATTAGCACTTAAAATATATATTAATGAACAAAAAAATATGGAATTTGATCAGGAGAATATGATACATAGAACAAGATAAAAGGGGAAGAAGTATGAATTATAAAAGGCGTAGAAATATTATATATTCAATATGTATATATACTACTACAGTTTTATTATGTATTGTAACTATTCTTATTTTTAATTTTGTAGCACATAAAGATCAATTTTCTTTGTATGATGAGTATATTGAATTAAAATTAGATAGTAGCTATAAGATAGATGTTAATGGAAGTTATAATATAGATGATTATAATATGTATATTGAAAATCCTTCTATAGCATCTATTGATTTAAATGGTAATATAACTACGCATAGTTTAGGTGAAACTAAGGTAATTATAAAATCAAAACATAATTTATTTTCAAATCAAATACTTCTAAATGTAAAAGATTTTTCTATATATTCTATAACCTTAGAAGAAGATTCTAAGAATATTAAAACAGGTGATATATTTAATTTATCACCTATTTTAAATAATGATATTAATGTAAAAAGTAGATTAGAGTATTCAAGTAGTGATAAGAATATAGCAGTAGTTAATTCAAATGGAGAAGTATTTGGACTAAATACTGGGAGTGCTATTATAACAGTAAAAGAGCCTATTACAGGTTTATCTACAAGTATGAATGTTAATGTTAATAATGATGAGAAGAAAGTAGAACAAGTAGATGTTACGACTGATGAAGAACCTTCTTTTGAAGAAGAAACAGAATTTTTGGAAAAGGAAATTGAAAGTATTAAATTAAATACTTATCATCTTAATTTATATATAGGTGATTTAAGAAAAATTAGTGCAAGTGTTACTCCATCAGATGTAGGATTAGATAATATAGTATGGTCAACTAGTGATAGTAAAGTTGCTTCTATAGATAAAAATGGTATGTTGCGTGCAAATGGTAGTGGTATTTGTAATATATATGCAAGTAGTAAAGATTCAAAGATTACTACATCTTTACTTGTAAGGGTTAATGGGAAAAGAGTAAATGTTACTAATATAGATTTAGAAACTAAAAAAATAAAATTAGATATAAATGAAAACTACCTTATTAATCCAATATTAACACCAAGTAATGCAACTGATAAAGTTGTTACATATTCTAGTAGTGATCCTAGTGTTGCTACTGTAAGTAGTGCAGGAAATATACATGCTATAAAAAGTGGTAGTGTTAAAATAGTAGCAATTACTAAAGATGGTGGATATGCTACATCTTTAGATGTAGAAGTTTCTAATGAAAAAAAGGATATAAAAAAGATTAAAAGTTCAATTATAAAAAGTGAAAAAAGAAGTTTAATAGTTGGAGAAAAAACTAAGATTGATGTTTCATTAATTGATTTAGATGGTAATAATGTAGAATATAACTTAGTTTCTTCTGATAATTCTATAGCAGAAGTTTCCTCTGATGGAGTTATAAATCCTAAATTACATGGTATGTTCTATGTGCAGATAATTTCTAAAGATGGAAGTTATACAGATAGAATTTTATATACAGTTTTACCCAGTGAAATTTTACCAGAATTAATTTATTTAAATAAAACTATAGAACAAACTCCAATAGATAAAAATATTAAATTAAATGCTACAGTATTACCAGAAGAAGCTGTTAATAAACAAATTGTTTGGTATAGTAGTGATAAAAATATGGCTTCTGTTACACAAAATGGTATAGTTATACCACATAAGGCAGGAACTGTAACTATAACTGCACAAATAAAGGGTACTAGTATTAAAAGAAGTATGACATTAGTAATAGTTCCTAAACAAAATTTAATAGATGTAAGAAATAAAAAGTTAACTGGATATTATGTTAATTTTAAAGTTTATGATAGTGGTACAACTAATATGAGAGCTATGCAAAATTTTGCACTTAATAATAAAGGTATTAAGAATGAATATTTGTTTATTTCAATGCCTAGTAAAAGTTTACTTAAAAAAGATAAAAAGTTAACTAATGAATTAAAAAAAGATTTAACAAGGACAATAATTGTTGCAATACCCAAAACAGAAGTATATAATCCATCTTCTAAAAAAATTACTTATATGCATATAAATAATGGTGGCCATGGTCAAACTTTTGATATAGATGGAAATAATTATATATGGACAAATTCTAATGGTTTTATAAAAGCTGATTCTAATGGTTCTTATTGGGGAAATCATAATTCACTTGAAAAAGTAAAATTTAAAAAAAATAAAGAAAATGATAAATATAAATCTTATGAAACAGTTACTTTAAAAAATGATAATGGTAATATATATACTAATCCTGAAATATCATTTGATTGGGAAAATAATTTAGTTGCTGTAAGAAGTTCTACAAGAGTATTAATATATAAAGCAAATGATTTTGTAAATGGAAAGTTAGTGTTGTTATATACTTTTGTTATGCAGGCAAAGTCAATGGATGGTACAAATTATTCTAGACAAGGAAATGCTATAAAAGATGGATATTATTATCAGTACCGTGGTTTTGGTGGTACTAAGATGTATATTGAAGTATATAATTATATTGGACAACTTCAATATGTATATACGTTTGATCCTAAATTAAAAGATCAAGAAGCAGAAGGACTTAAAATATATGATAATACTTTGTATGTAGGAATTACAAACAGTTGTAATGGCTGTAATGGTAAAGTAAATAGTATATATTATTTTAAGTGATATAAATTAAAATAAATTATAAAAAAAGTCTTTTAAAAAATAATAATTGTGTTATAATATTATTGGCTTTTTTAAAAAACACATTTATGGATTTAAATGTCTAGTGCCATATGGTGATGTTTAAAGATGAAATAAATGGAAGTAATAACGAAAAGGAGGAAATAAAATGGCTGTAGTGTCAATGAATTTATTATTAGAAGCTGGAGTACATTTTGGTCATCAGACTAAAAGATGGAATCCAAAGATGAAAGAGTATATTTTTACTTCAAGAGATGATATATACATTATAGATTTACAAAAAACTGCTAAAAAAATAGAAGAAGCATATGCTGCTTTATATGATATAGCAAAAAATGGTGGTAAAGTTATATTTGTAGGTACTAGAAAACAAGCTAGTGAAGCATCTAAAGAAGAAGCTATAAAGAGTGATTCTTATTATGTAACAGAAAGATGGTTAGGTGGAACTTTAACTAACTTTAAGACTATAAGAAAAAGAGTTAAAAGATTAGAAGAAATCGAAAAGATGGAAGCAAATGGAACTTTTGATTTATTACCAAAAAAAGAAGTAGTTGGATTAAAGAAAGAATACGATAAGTTAAATAAAATATTATGTGGAATTCGTAATATGGAAAAATTACCACAAGCTATGTTTATCGTAGATCCAAGTAAAGAAGAGATTGCTATTCGTGAAGCTAGAAAATTAAATATTCCAGTATTTGGTATAGTTGATACAAACTGTGATCCAGATATGGTTGATTATGTTATTCCTGCAAACGATGATGCAATACGTGCTGTTAAGTTAATTATTGGTGTTATGAATAATGCAATAATTGAAGCTAATGGTGGACATATTACAGATTATAGTAATGGAAAAAATGATGAAAATGGTAACGATATTATGAAACGTGCTGTTGAATCAGTAAAAAGAAAAGAAGAAAAAAGACCATTTGAGAAAAAATCTTTTGATAAAAAACCATTTGATAAGAAAAACTTTAAGAAATCATTCAATAAAGTAGAAAAAGAAGTAAAAGAAAACCCTAAAGCTCAAGAAGAAAAAGAAACACAACAAACTGAAATAGTTGAACCAAAAAAAGCCGAAGTTAAAGATGATTTAACTAAAAAGACAGTTTCAGAATTACGTGAATTAGCTAAAGCTAAGGATATCAAAGGATATTCTACAATGAAAAAAGCTGAATTGCTTGAAGCTTTAAAGTAAAATAGTTACTACTAAGGATGATTTATAATCATCCTTATTTTATAAAAAAGGAGGATATATATGGAAAGTACAGTAAGTATGAGTCAAATTAAAGAGTTAAGAGAAATAACTCTTGCTGGTTTTGGTGATTGTAAGAAAGCATTAGTTGCTACAAACGGTGATATTGATGCAGCAATAGATTGGCTAAGAAAAAATGGTATTTCTAAAGCTGCAAAAAAAGCAGATAGAATAGCATCTGAAGGTTTAGCAGCTGTTAAAATAGATGGAAATACAGCAGCAATTATTGAGATTAATTCAGAAACAGATTTTGTTGCAAAGAATACAGAATTTACATCAATGGTTGATACAATATTAGATTTAATTGTTAAAAATGATGTTGAAACTATAGATGATGTTTTAGCACTATCTACAGATGATGGAACTGTTAATGATTTAATTATTAATAAAACAGCAACTATTGGTGAAAAATTAAGTTTAAGAAGATTTAAAAGAGTTGTAAAAGAAGATAATCAATCATTTGGAGATTATACTCATATGAATGGTAAAATTGCAGTTTTAACTGTATTAGAAGGTGCTAATACAAGTGTTGCTAAGGAAGTTTCTATGCATGCTGCTGCAATGAGACCATCATTTATTAAGTCATCAGATGTACCAACTGAAACACTTGAAAAAGAAATGGCAATAATTAAAGAACAATTACTAAAAGAGGGAAAACCAGAAAACGTAATTGAAGAAAGAATAATGCCAGGTAAAGTTAAAGCATATTATGAAGAAGTATGCCTTGAAAATCAAATATTCGTAAAAGCTGAAAACGGAGAAACAGTTGCAACTTATGTAGAAAATAACGGTGGTAAAATTGTTGATGTTATTAGATATGAAGTTGGCGAAGGTATGGAGAAAAAAGAAGAAAACTTTGCTGAAGAAGTTGCAAAACAAATACAAGGAAAATAATCCTTGTTTTTATTTTGCATATTTTATCAATATGTGCTAATATATCCTCAAAAGTTTTTTATTTATACTTATTGATACAAGTTTTAATATCGTTTTGTTTGAATAATATAAAGCAATTGAGTAATTGACACATATTACTTATATATGATAAGATATTTCGGTAAAAAAGAGTGATTAATGTGATTATAAAAGAAAATGAAATATTATCGTCATTTGATGATTTGTATGAGTCAGATTATCCTGTATGGGTACCTAATTTTACTGAAGGAGAAATAAAAAAGAAATTATTAGATTTTTTAAGTGAATATGGAGATTTATATGACTCAAGAACAATTACAAATATTAAAAATTATTTTTTGAGTTGTGTTGGTAGATATGGTGTAAGTACTACTTTTGCTCAACTATATAGTTATTTAGAAATTTATCCTAAAAATAGAGATCCTTATATTCAATATATAGATAAATTAATGGAACATTTTGAAATAGATGTTGATGTACTAGATGTAGCATCTGGAGAGTTTCCTACGTTTGCAATTAGAATTGCACAAAAGCAAATAAAGTTAAATGCTGGAACTATTACGATGTATGACCCAGCATTGGTTTGTAAAAAGGAAAAGTATCCTAATATGTGTTTACATAAGGAAAAATTTACTAGAGAAGTTAGTATAGAAAAATATGATTTAGTAACTGCTATTTTACCTTGTACTATTACAGATGATTTAATTAGAATATTATTAGAACAAGATAAAAACTTTTTTATAGCTTTTTGCGGATGCTTTTCACATGATAATTCAACAAATTATTTTACTTCAAAAAGATTATATGAAAAATCTATACTAATGGCAAAAGAAATTTGTAAACAAAATAATAATGGAGAACTTTTAGTAGAAGAATTAGAACCTAATTATCATAGAGTTTCACCTATACTTATATATAAAAATAATTTAAGAAAGTAGATGATATTATGTCATGGTTGCCACAGAAAGATAAAACGGAAATCAAAGATTTGTTTTTTGATTTTTTTTCAAAAAATAAAGAAAAGTATGATCCTGGATTACAAGATTATATACAAGAAAACTTTTTTCAGTTAATAGGGAAAAGGGAAATTTATTCAGAGTTTATGCAACTTTATAGTGAACTTGAAATTTATCCTGACTCTGATAATCCGTATATTGCACATTTCAATAATATTAATAAAATATTTAATTTGGGTAGTAACATACTTGAAGTAGCATCTGGAGCACTACCAGCACTTGCTAATATAATAGCTAGACATCAGATAAAAATAGGTAGTGGAACTATTACTATATATGACCCATGTACAATAATAGATAAATCTAAGTATTCAAATTTAGTTATAAAAAAGGAAGAGTTTAATTCAACCCTAAATATAAGTAATTATGATTTAGTAGTATCAATATTACCATGTTTTGCTACTGTAGATGTAATAAATGCAGCTTGTAATAATAAAAAAGACTTTTATATAGCTTTTTGTGGTTGTGATCATTTTGCAGCTCGTAATGGTTATTATTCTTATGGATTTTTTAGACCTAGCTATTATGATGATATAGAGTTAGCAAAAAGATTATGTGAAGAGAATGGATTAGGAGAATTAGTTGTTTCTTCATTAGAAGATAAATTTAAAATAAAGTATCCAATAATATATAATAAAAGATAAAAAAGTTAGAAATAAAAATTAATATTTCTAACTTTTTTTAATCATTACTTCTTCTAATATTTCATAATCTATAAGATATATTTTTATTTTATCTAAAAATTCTTTATTACAATTAATTATATAACTTATATTATCTTCAAATATTTTATCTTCTATAGATATATCTTTTAGTATATAATCTATATCTTTTAAATTAGTATAATTAAATAATATTTTTACTTTAATACCTTTAATTATTTCAATAATTTTTGCCTCTTCAATAGATTTGGTTACACTATTTGTATATGCTCTAACTAATCCTCCAGCACCTAGCTTTATGCCACCAAAATATCTAACTACAATAGCTATTATGTGATTTAGATTATTACTTTCAAGCACATTTAATATAGGCATACCTGCTGTACCACTTGGTTCTTTATCATCATCAAATCTTTTTATTTGATTAAATATGTATGCAAAACAATAGTGTGTAGCACCCTTATATTCCTCTTTTACTCTATTAAGTATTATGTCTACATCATCTATGTTATTTAAAGGAGCAATAATACAATAAAACTTAGATTTATTAATAATAGTTAAAGATTTAGTTTCATTATTAATTGATAACATATTATCACCGATTAAATTATATCTTAATATTTTTATTTTATCAAATATATGTTAAAATAAAATTGTGATATTATGAAAGAGGAAATAAATGAATATTTAGAAAAGCTAGTTAAGGATAAGATAATTCCTGGGTGTTGTTGGTGTATTATAACACCACATGAAACTATATCAGATAGTATTGGATATAAATCACTAGTACCTAGTAAGTTAAAAAATACTACTGATACTTTATATGATATAGCAAGTCTTACTAAATTAATTGTAACAAATACATTAGCTTCTTTTCTTATACGTGATGAAAAGTTAAAACTTAATAATTATGTTAAAGATTATATTTTAGATTTTCCTTTTGATAATGTTAAAATTATTCACTTATTGACACATTCATCAGGAATAATTCCAAAATATGATAAATTTAATTTAAAATCAAAAGATGAGTTTATTAATAATATAGACTTGAAATTTGAACCTGGAACTGATGTTTTGTATTGTGATAATAATTTTATTTTACTTGGATTTATTATAGAAAAATTATATGGTAAATCACTTGATATTTTGGCTAAAGAATTAATTTTTGAACCATTAGAAATGTATAATACTAGTTATAATCCTTCTAATATAAAGATGTGTGCTCCAACAGAACTTACTAAGCAAAGGGGATTATTACAAGGAAAAGCACATGATGAGAAAACATACTTTTTAAATGGTATATCTGGTCATGCTGGAGTATTTAGTACTATTTTGGATATTAGTAACTATGTTAAAATGGTTTTAAACGATGGATATTATAAAGGAAAACAATTTATTGAATTAAATTATATAGATATGTGGTTTACTCCCTTGTTTATAAATGAAGAAGGAGTAAGAAGAACTATAGGATGGATATATGGTAAAAGTAGTAAATTATGTAAAAAAGTATGTAGTGATGATGCTATAATACATACTGGTTTTACTGGAAATCATATACTAATTGATAGAGGAAATGATGTAGCATTCATCTTCTTATCTAATAGTGTACATCCTAAAAGAGAAAATAATAAAATGTTAATTGAAAGAAGAGAATACATTAATGATGAAATATATAGATTATTAAAAAAATATGATTATATTTAAACATTATATCAGGAATTTCTTCTTTTTTTGTTAGTAAAATTGTGTTACAATGAAATCGAGGGATACATATGAATAAAATAAAAGAAAAATTATCATTACTTCCAATGGTACCTGGATGTTACTTAATGAAGAATAAAGATGGTAATATTATATATGTAGGTAAAGCTAAAAAATTAAAAAATAGAGTTAGTTCTTATTTTAGAGGAACACATACAGGAAAAACTGCAAAATTAGTAAGTGAAATAGATGATTTTGAATATATAACAGTTAATACTGAAATAGAAAGTTTGATACTTGAAAATAATCTAATTAAGCAATATAATCCAAAATATAATATATTACTTAAAGATGATAAATCATATCCATATATAGAATTTACTTCAGAAGAAGTACCTAGACTTAAAGTAGTTAGAGTATTATCTAGAAAAAAAAGTACAAAACATTTATATGGACCATATCCTAATGTAACTGCAGCACGTAATGTTGTTAATTTATTAAATAGAATGTATCCTATAAGAAAATGTAACGTATATCAAAATAAACCTTGTCTTTATTATCATATAGGTCAATGTTTAGGATATTGTACTAATCATGTAAATAAAGATCAAATAGATAACATGAAAGATGAAGTTATCAAGTTTTTAAATGGTGATCATAGTTTAATAACTAATAAAATAAAAGATGAGATGAATAAATATAGTGAAACACTTCAATATGAAAAAGCATTAGAAATGAAAAAATTAATAGAATATATTACTATTACACTTTCTCATCAACAAGTAGAAACAAAAGATAATGTTGATAGAGATGTATTTGGATATTATGTAGATAAGGGATATCTTAGTATACAAGTATTTTTCATAAGGGGTGCTAAAATAGTAGAAAGACATAGTAAAATAGTACCTTTAATAGATGAAGTAGATAGTGTACTTACAACTTATATTTCTAATTTTTATCACAATATTTTAATACCAAAAGAGATATTAGTACCAAATATTGTATCGGTTGATGTATTAAGTAAATATTTAAGTGCTAATATAAAAATACCAGAAAGAGGAGATAAGAAAAAATTAGTACAACTTGCATGTGATAATGCTAAAGTAGCACTTAATGAAAATTTTGAACTTATAAAACGTGATGAGGAAAAGACTAGTAATGCTAATGAAAGTTTAAGAGTATTATTAGGGTTAGAAAAACTAGATAGAATAGAGATATTTGATAATGCTCATCTTTTTGGTATGTATAATGTATCTGGTATGGTTGTGTTTATAGATGGAAAACCAGCTAAAAATGAGTATAGAAAATATAAAATTAGTATAGATCAAAATGATGATTATTCTACTATGAAAGAGGTAATATATAGAAGATACTTTAGAGTATTAAAAGATAATTTAACTAAACCAGATTTAATTATAGTAGATGGAGGTTTAGGACAGATAAATGTAGCACAAGAAGTAGTTAGAAGTTTAGGATTTACTATACCTGTTGTAGGTCTTAAAAAGGATGATAGACATGCTACTAGTAAACTTTTAACTGATAGTATGGAATTTGATATAGATAGAAGAAGTAACTTATTTTATTTACTTGAAAGAATGCAAGATGAGGTACATGAATTTACTATTAATTATCATAAACAAATTAGAAGTAAAGGAAGTTTATCAAGTGTATTAGATAATGTAGAAGGTATAGGTTCGAAAAGAAAGAAAGAATTATTAAAAAAATATCGTACAATATCTAATATGAAACAAGCAACAATAGAACAATTAAAAGAGATATTACCTAGTAATGTTGCTGTTGATTTACATAAATTTTTAATAGAATATACTAATGATTAACACAATTTTTTCACAATAATTATATATAATTGAATTAGGTGATAGGATGAAAAAAACATTTGGAATTTTTTTTAATCTATTTTTAATAATTGTATCATTAGGTGCAATATTTATATCGATAGGATATGAAAAACAAAGTGTTGATTCATACAATAATTTATTATTGACTAGTATCGAGGAGAATATTGAACTAAAAAGTGGTATGTTAAATAATATAGAAATTACTATTATATTTTTATCTGTTGTTATATTTATATTATCTATTATGTTTTTATTAAAAATTGTATTTAAAATTCATATTACTAGTTTTTGGCATATACTTATATATTTAATAGCTAGTATTTTAATATCTATAGCTATAGTATATGTTATAGTATATCTTGTTAATAAATATATGCTAAGTGTTAATAAGGAAAAAGTTTACAATAATTATAATACTAATATAATAGTTCCAAATGGATGTAATGAAATAGTTAGTGATACTAATTATAGTTTTAAAAAATATTCTTGTAATGATAATGATAAAAATACTATTTTATTAAAAAATGGTAGTAATAGTTATTTATCTAATTTAACAATATATAAATATGGTAATAGTACTAATTTACTTAGTTCAAAAATATATGGTACTAATTCAGCTATTTTAGTACTTAAAGATACTAAGGTTAATATTTCAAATACGACTATAGATACATTTGATACTGGTAGTAATGCAATATTTAGTGCATTAGATAATTCACATATAAGTGCTAATATGGTTAATATACAGACTGCCTCTGGTAATGCTTGTGGCATGGTAGCATCTTTAAATGGATATGTAAGTGCATCTAATGTTAGAATTAAAACTAGTTCTTCATCTAGCCCTGCAATATCATCTTTAAGGGGAGGTAAAGTAGATATAGAAAATGCTATTATAGGAACTAACTCAGTAGATTCTCCAATAATACGTACTAGTAGTACAGTTAATCTTATTAATTCAACAGCGGATGCTAATAATTCATCAGTACTTAATTTAGAAGGTGTAGGAAATGTTAAAATAGTTAATTCTGATATTAGAGTAAGTGCTAATAAATTTAATAAAGAAAGTTATGATTCAGCCTTTTATATTTATAGAAATTTTAAATTAAAAAGAAATGATGAGTATGCATATTTAGATGTAATAGATTCTAATGTAGAGATAAAAAAACAATCTAAGGTATATAATAAAGCACCTATATTTACTATATATAATAATAATGCAGTTATAAATATATCTAATGATGATTTTAAATATGGTAGTGATATATTTTTAAATATTATAAATAGTAATAACAATAGTATATTTGTAAAATTAAATAGTAATAATCAACAAATAGATGGTGATATAAATATAGATAATAAATCTGTTTTAGAACTTAGTTTTAATGATACTGTGTTTAACGGAAGTATAAATAATGAAAATAATGCAGTTAAAATAACACTTAATATAGATAAAAATTCTACTTTAGAATTGACAAATGATAGTTATATATCAGTTATAAATAATTCTGATAAAGATTATGATAATATTAATAGTAATGGATATAATCTATATTATAATCCAGAACAAAATAAGACATTAAATGGTGAAATTATTGATTTAAAAGGTGGAGGAAAATTAATTCCTTCTATGTAATTTACATATATTTGTCACTTTATGATTTATATTAATATTTTATATTTAGTTTGAATATAATTATGGTATAATGGGGTAAGGAAGTGGTTTTATGCGTGCTATTATAAGTGCAGGAGGTACTGGTGGACATATTTATCCAGCCTTAGCAATCTTAAATAAAATAAAAGAACATGAACCAGATAGTGAATTTTTATATATAGGTACACATAATAGAATGGAAAAAGATATAGTTCCACAAAAAGGTATACCTTTTTCATCAATTGAAATATATGGATTTGATAGACATAACTTATTTAAAAACTTTAAAGTTATTAAATGTCTATTTAAAAGCAAAAGTAAATGTAAAAAATTGATTAAAGATTTTAATCCTGATATTGTAATTGGAGTAGGGGGATATGTTACAGTTCCAGTTATTTTAAGTGCTAAAAAATTAGGATATCATACATTTATACATGAACAAAATAGTGTTCCTGGTGCTTCTAATATATATTTATCTAAAAAAGTAGATAAAATAGGAATATCTATGAAATCTACCTTAAAAGATTTTCCGAGTGATAAGGTAGTATTTACTGGAAATCCATGTAGTGAGGGTGCTAAAGCTAGTACTCCTATTAGTAAATCTTCACTTGGATTAAGTGAAAATAAAAAACTAGTATTAATAGTTATGGGTTCTCTTGGAGCAAGCACTGTTAATGAAATTTTAAGAAAATCATTACCTAAGATAACTAGAGATGATTATGAAATAGTATTTGTAACGGGTAAAAAAGACTATGAAGATATAATAAAAACTGAATTTCCAAGTAATGTTAAAGTATTACCATATATAGATGGTATGAGTGGACTTATGAAAAATACAGATTTAATGATTACTAGAGCAGGAGCATCAACATTAAGTGAGATTATAGCACTTAAAGTTCCATCTATATTAATACCAAGTCCATATGTTCCAAATAATCATCAATATATAAATGCTATGGATTTGGTAAAGGTAAATGCTGCAGACATTATTGAGGAGAAAAACTTAACTGAATCTATTTTATTAGATAAAATGGAAAACTTATTATTTGATAATAATAAGTTAGAAGAAATGAAAAAGAATTTATCGACATTAGGTGTAGATAATAGTGCTGAGTTAATATATAAAACTCTAAAAGATATAATAGAAAGAAAATAATATGAATATAGTAGATGAAATAAAAAAATTAAATCTTGGGGATGTTATAGAAAACCCAGATATAAAAAAATATACAACATATCATGTTGGAGGTACAGCACGTGCTTTAATCTATCCTAATGATGTTGAGAGTTTAATAACATTATTAAAAATATTAAAGCAAAATAATGTTAAATATAAAGTAATAGGTAGAGGATCAAATTTGGTATTTGATAATAGATATTATGATCTTATACTAATTAAACTTGATAAATTTAATTCTTTTAAAATAGAAGGTAATGAAGTTACTGTAGGTGCTGGTTACCCATTAATTAAGTTAGCTACTAGGTTATCTAGATTAGGATATACAGGTATAGAATTTGCAACTGGTATACCAGGTAGTGTTGGTGGAGCAGTATTTATGAATGCTGGTGCATATAAAAGTGATATGGGATATATTGTAAAAAGTGCTACAGTATTAACACCAGATTTGAAAATAGAAGAGTTAACTAATTATGATTTAGATTTTCATTATAGAACATCTTTTATTCAAAAAAATCCAGAATATATATGTCTATCTGCAACAATAATACTTGATAAATCAGACGCTGATAGTATAATGCAATTAGTTGAGGATAGAAGAAAACGTAGAATTGAATCACAACCACTTGAATATCCTTCCGCAGGTTCTGTATTTAGAAATCCAAATGGTGATTATGCTGGAAGATTAATAGAAGAAATAGGATATAAGGGTAAAAGAATTGGTGGGGCAATGGTTAGTGAAAAACATGCAAATTTTATAATTAACTATGATAATGCTACTGGAGAAGATATTAAGGCTTTAATAAATGAAATAAAACAAAAAATAAAGGAAAAATATAATATTGAATTAAAAGTTGAACAAGAATTTGTAGAATAGGATTGATACTATGAAAAAGAGCAAGGGAAGACGTAAAAAAATAAAAATAAAGTATAAAAGCATAATTTTATTGTTATTTTTAGGACTTATTATATCTCTTCCTATAATTTATGTATGCAATCTAAAAATTAAAAATATTTATATAACGGGTAATAGCTTTTTAACTGATCAACAAATAATTGATATAGCAAAATTAAGTGATTATCCAAAAGTAATAGAAGTAAAGACAAGTGATTTAAAAAGAAATCTTAATAGTAGTGATTACATTGAAAACGTTAAAATAAAATATAGTAATTTTAGACAAGAAGTAGATATATATGTAGAAGAAAACATACCGGTAGTTTTTTATCAGTATGATAATACATACCTACTATCAAATGGAGCATCAGTTACTAAAGAATATGATGTACCTATTTTAATAAATCAAACACCAGATAAAATTTTAAAAAAATTACTTAATAAATTAAGTAATTTAGACAAAGATATTATAAATAGAATATCAGAAATAAGATATTATCCATCAGATGTTGATGAAGAATTGTTTTTTTTAACTATGGAAGATGGAAATTATGTATATATAAATTTTAATAGTTTTGATAAGTTAGAAAATTATATTGAATTTATTAAAAGCTTTGATAATAAGAAAGGAATAATTCATTTAGACAGCGGAGATTATTTAGAACTATTTAAGTAACTTACGTAGTTTGGAGGTTATTATGAAAATTCAAGATGATAAAATGTATGAATATTTAAAACAATTATATGATGAAAAATTACTTTTATCCGATGAAATATGTAATCAATTGTCAAAATATGGTATTGATAAAAACGAGCAGTTAAATGAAGAAATTACCCAATTAAAAAATGAGTTTAAAGATAAAAAAGATATAGTAATAGAAAATAATAATATATTTTTCTTTATTTCACTAGATAGTAAAACTATTAGTAAATATAAATGTAAAATATATTTAAATGCTAATAAGAAAAACTATGTTAAAACTTTAAGAAAGATATTTAACTTTATATGTAGTAACGATATACCATGTGAATGTAATTTATCACTTACTGTAGCACCTGATAGTACTATAATAAAGACTAAAAAAATTAAAGATTGTAAAAAGATAATAGATTATATAAATAGTGATAAAAAAATAGTAAAAAATTTAGATCCTGTTAGTCCATTTTCAGTTGATGAAAATATGCTTGTTATTTGTGATGATGTATTAAATTATAATTTGTTTGTATCAGGAGTAATATACGAATATTTTATGAGTATTGATAAAAGTAAAGATGAAATTTCACTTAAAGGATTAGTTGATTATTTAATAATAAAGTATGATTATATATTTAATAATCCTAAAGGATTTAATGTTTTAAAAAATAGTTGTGAATATCAAAGACTTTTAAATCATTTCTCTAAATTATATAAACCTGATGAAGAAGAATTAATTTTTAATATAGATAAATTATTTCAAATATTTATGCTACAATTAAATCCTGATATAAAATTTGAATATTTATATGATAAAATATCTTTACTTTGTGATGATACATACATTAGTAAGAAAAAGAAAGAATATAAAAAATTACATAGTAGCAAGTTTAACAAATTTTTAATTAAATCATTACTTGATGAATATATAATATATTGTTTTGATAATTATGGCTTAAAAGAAACTTTAGATAAACTAAGCGAGTTTATGAACGATGATTATTCATCTGAAGAACGTTATTTACTTATTACAAAGAAGAATAATTTTAGAAAAAAATTTGTAGAAAATAATATGATATTTAATATTAAAAGAGTAGTTAGTGATATAAGTTCATATGTAAATGAGTTATTCAATTTAAGAAGTATTTTAGATTCTTATATTATTTTAGGAATTTCAAAATATGGTGTAACAGGTATTAAGATACAATTAAATGAATTTATTAATTCTACAGAAATAGAATATAAATATATAACTAAAAGTTTTAGAGATAAGTTTGAAAAAAATCAGATGCATATAAATCATATAAGACTTATAAAAAATACATCAGATAAGTATATAAATGATTTACTTAGTATAAAAGATATATTAGATGAATATATTATTTGGACGATAAATAATAATAGTGTAGGATACTTATACAGTCAATTAAAAGCATTTTTAGATGATACTATTCCACTTGAAAAAAGGTATAAATATATAACAAGTAAGAACAATTTCCGTACAAAGTTTATTGAAAATAATCTTGCTATTAAAGCAACTAGAGTATTAAATAATTTAGATGAATATATAAGTAATATTAATATAGATAGTACATCAAAAGAAACATCTATTACGGTAGATTATTCAAAACTAAAGAAAATACTAGATCAATATATAATATATTCTAATGAAATAATTGGTTATGATTCAACATGTCTACTTTTAGATGTATTTAAAAATAAAAAAAATTATGGTCTTTTTAAAGAACCATTTGCACAAAAATTTGCAAAATATAATATGGCTGAATATATAAAGTATTTAACGGATGATGATATATATGGTTATGTAAAAAATGTTTTGTATGCAAATATGGATATTAAGGAAGAACAAAAACATAAAGTTTAGATATAATTCTAAACTTTTTTTACTATATAAAGAAAAATTTTTTTACATTTTTGTTATTTTATAGTATAATTGTGATGTACACTATAGGAGATGATTGTATGAAACACATTTATACTAGTCTCGATATAGGTTCTGATAGCATTAAGATAATAGTTTGTGAATTATATCAGAACAAGTTAAATATACTTGCTTGTTCCTCTTATAAATCAAAAGGTATAAAAAAAGGATTAATAACTAATGTAGAAGATGCATCGATTAGTGTTAAGAATGCTATAGAATCTGTAGAGAATATGATTGGTATTAAAATTACTAAAGTTTTAGCTACAATACCTAGTTATTTTGCTCAATTTGAGGTTGTAAAATCTCAAACGCAAATAAATGGTGAAAATAACTGTGTTTCATATGATGATATACAAAATGTTATAGATGAATCTATTAAAGGTAAATTAGAAGATGGATATGAAATGGTAACTTGTATACCAGTTGATTTTAAAGTAGATGAACAATCTGGTATAAAAGATCCAATAAATATGAATGGTAATAAGTTATCATTTAGAGGTGTATTAGTTAGTACTCAAAAAAAATATATTTATTCTGTTACAACACTTCTTGAAAATCTAGGTATAGAAGTAGTAGATATATCTATTACTGGTATTGGAGATATGAATTGTTTTAAAAATAAAAAGACATCAGAAGGAATAGGCGCAATTATTAATATAGGAAGTGAGAATACTAACGTTTCATTATATAACAAAGATGTATTAATAAAAAATTCTATAATTAATATGGGTGGAAAAAATATTAATAAAGATATTTCTTATATGTATAAAACAGATATGATGTTATCAGAAAAATTAAAACTAAATTTTGCGCTAGCACATAAGCGTAATGCAAGTACTAGTGATATGTACGAAATTAAAACAGATGTAGATGATGAATTAAAAATTAATCAATTTGAAATATCAGAAGTAGTTTCATCTAGATTAGAAGAGATACTTGTTTTAGCTAAAAAAGAGATTAATATATTGACAAGTAAGCAAATTGATTATATTATTATAACAGGGGGTACTAGTAATATGGCAGATATTGAATATATTGCTAGTGATGTATTTGGTAGAGATGTTAGTATTGGAAATATAAACGTGGTTGGTATCCGTGATAATAAATATTCATCATGTATTGGTAATGTTATCTATTTTATTGATAGTTTAAAAGTTAAGGGTAAAGATTATTCGATGGTGGATAATGAAGATGCTTCTAAATTAGCAAGTATTAGAAAAAGTTATCAAGATATAAGCAGCGAGAAAATGCTAGAAAACGTAATGGAATATTTTTTAGCGAATAGGAGGATATAAGTATGATGGGATTAGAAATGGATCAGATAGCAAAAATTAAAGTAATTGGTGTTGGCGGTGGTGGAAACAATGCCGTTAATCGTATGATAGATTCAGGAGTAAAAGGTGTTGACTTTATAGTTGCAAATACTGATTTACAAGTATTAAATTGTTCTAAGGCACCAACAAAAATTCAAATAGGAGAAGCACTTACAGGTGGTAGAGGAGCAGGAGCAAAACCAGAAGTTGGTCGTGAAGCGGCTATGGAAAGTAAAAAGGAAATAGAAGATGCACTATCAGGTGCTGATATGGTATTTATCACTTGTGGAATGGGTGGTGGAACTGGAACAGGTGCTGCACCAGTAGTTGCACAAATTGCTCAAGAACTAGGAGCTCTTACTGTAGGTATTGTAACTAAACCATTCTCATTTGAAGGAAAAAGAAGAATGGAGCAAGCAGTAGCTGGACTAGAAGAACTTAAGAAAAATGTTGATACTTTAATTGTTATTCCAAATGATCGATTAAGAGAAATTATAGATAAGAAAACACCTTTGATGGATTCATTTAGAGAAGTAGATAATGTACTTAGAAGAGGAGTTCAATCTATTTCAGACTTAATTGCAGTAGCAGGATTAATTAATCTAGATTTTGCTGATGTTAAAACTGTTATGGAAAAACGTGGTACTGCATTAATAGGTATAGGTATTGGACAAGGTGAAAATAGAGCAACTGAGGCAGCACGTCAAGCCGTTGCAAGTCCACTTTTAGAAACAAGTATAAGTGGTGCTACAGATGCAATTATTAATGTTACTGGTGGAAGTAATTTAACATTATTTGAAGTAGAAGAAGCAGCAGAAGTAATTAGAACAAGTGCTAATACTGATATGAATACTATATTTGGTGCTGTAATTAATGAAAATTTAAATGATGAAGTTATTGTTACTGTAATTGCTACTGGATTTGATAATCCAAGTGAACCTTTATATCACTCTTATGCAAATGCAAGTAGTATGGATGAAAATAGAAGCACATCATCTTATTCTGATGATGATGACGATGATGATGATAGTATTCCTACATTCTTAAGAAAAAGAGGAGGATTTTAGGAATTAAAACGACATAATTATTTATGTTGTTTTTTTATACTTATAAAGGTGATAATATGAAAATATATCTAGATCTTATTTTAATACTTAATTTCTTTTTTGATTTCATACTTGTAATTGCTGTAGGAATTATATTAAAAAGAAAACTTAATATTAAATTTATAACATTAAGTTCATTTATAGGTAGTTTAAGTATATTACTTTTATTTTTTGATATTAATTCTTTAGAATTATTTATTCTTAAATTATTAATTAGTATTATAATGATTATTGTTGCATATCCAAAATTAGATATTAGATACATATTTAATAATTTAGTTGTATTATATATAGTAAGTTTATTTTTAGGTGGAGTATTATATATGTTTAATATAGAATATAGTTATAAGCATACAGGATTAATATTTTTTAATAATGGATTAAGTATAAATTTAATAGTACTTATCATATTATCACCTATAATTATAATATTATATATTAAGCATCAAAAAAGTATGAAAAACAAATATAATAATTACTATTCTACAGATATATATATAAATGGAAATATATTTAAATGTACAGGATATATAGATAGTGGTAATACACTTACTTATAAAGGAAATCCTGTAATATTTATTAATAAAGATAAATTAAAAATAGATACAAATGATTATAGAATAATACCATATAAAGTAGTAAATAAAATTATGATGTTAAAAATATATAAATGTGATAAAGTAATTATTAATAATCATATATTCTTTAATATATATATTGGAATAAGTGAGGATAGTTTTAACATTGATGGTATTGATGTACTTTTAAATAATAAGTTAATGGAGGCCATATGATAAAATTAATAAAAAAATTTATAAGATATATTAGGTCGTTGTTTATTAAGAATGTATACTTTGTAGGAAGTTTAGATAAATTACCAGAACCACTTACAAAAGAAGAAGAAGTTATGTATGTAACTGATGGTAGTAAAGAAGCAAGAAATAAGTTAATAGAACATAATTTAAGATTAGTAGTATTTTTAGCAAAAAAGTATGAAAATACTGGTGTAGAGTTAGAAGATTTAGTTAGTATAGGGACAATTGGACTTATAAAAGGAGTGGAAACATATAAACTAGATAAAAATATTAAACTTGCTACATATGCATCTCGATGTATAGATAATGAAATACTTATGTATTTAAGAAAAAATAAGAAAAGAAAAACTGAAGTTAGTTTTGAAGATAGTCTAAGTTATGATGCTGAGGGAAATGAACTTAGATTAGAAGACATACTAGGTACTGATAGTGATATTGTAACTAGAGATTTAGAAAGAGAAACTGAAAAGAAATTATTATATGATGAAATAAAAAAATTAAACAAAAGAGATAAAGAAATAATGACTTTAAGATATGGATTAAATAATCATAAGGAATTAACTCAAAAAGAGGTAGCACAAAAATTAGGTATAAGTCAATCATATATATCAAGAATTGAAAAAAAGGTTATAAATAGATTACAAGTATTAAATAAGTATTAATTGGTTGATAGATTATAAAAAGTATGTTATCATTTAGTAGTTAGGAGTGAATAACATGTTAATAGCAAGTAATATAGGACTACGTTATGGAAAAAGAATTCTATTTGAAAATGTTAATTTAAAGTTTGAAGGTAATAACTGTTATGGAGTAATAGGTGCTAATGGAGCAGGAAAATCTACTTTCTTAAAAATACTAAGTGGACAAATAGATTCTACTAGTGGAGAAGTTACTAAGGGTAAGGGTGAAAGAATTTCATTCCTTTTACAAAATCATAATGCTTATGATAAATATAGTGTAATAGATACAGTCATAATGGGTGATAAGGAACTATATGATATAAAAGTTGAAAAAGATGAACTATATATGAAAGCTGATTTTACTAATGAAGATGGTATAAGAGCTGGAATATTAGAAGATTTATTTTTAAAGAAAAATGGATGGCAAGCAGAAGCAGATGCAGCAGTATTATTAACTGGACTTGGAATAGATACAAGTTTACAAAATAAAATGATGTCTGACTTAAAGGAATCTGATAAAGTAAAAGTAATGTTAGCGCGTGCTTTATTTGGACAACCAGATATACTACTTTTAGATGAACCAACTAATGGTCTTGATTTAGAAAGTAAAGCGTGGTTAGAAGAATTTTTAATTGATTTTAAAAATACTGTTATAGTAATATCACATGATAGACATTTTTTAAATAAAATATGTACTTATATGGTAGATATAGATTATGAGAAAATAACTTTATTTGCTGGTAATTATGATTTTTGGTATCAATCTAGTCAATTAATACAAAAGCAAATGAAAGAATCAAATAAAAAGAAAGAAGAGAAAATAGCTGAATTACAAGACTTTATAAGAAGATTTAGTGCGAATGCATCTAAATCTAAACAAGCAACAAGTAGAAAAAAATCACTTGAAAAAATACAATTAGATGAGATAAAACCAAGTAGTAGAAAATATCCATATATTAATTTTGAACCAGAAAAATATTTAGGTAAAGAAGCAATTTTTTTAGATAAAGTATCTAAAGAAATAGAGGGAGCTTTAGTTTTAAAAAATATTAGATTAAATATAAAGCCTTTAGATAAAATAGCACTTATAGGAAATAATGAACTTGCAAAAACTACATTGCTTAGAATTTTATCTGGAGAGATTCTACCTGATAGTGGAGAAATTAAAGTAGGGGTTACAGTTACACGTTCATATTATCCTAAAAATAATGATAAATACTTTGATATAGATTCTAATATGGTAGAATGGTTAAGAGAATATTCTGATAATAAAGATGAAACATTTGTAAGAAGTTTTTTAGGAAGAATGCTATTTAGTGGGGATGAAACTTTAAAGAAAGTTAACGTTTTATCAGGAGGAGAAAAAGTAAGATGTATGTTATCAAAAATGATGTTGGAACATTCTAATATGTTATTTTTAGATGAACCAACTAATCATTTAGATATGGAATCAATATCAGCACTTAATGAAGGTTTACAACGTTTTAAAGGGTGTGTTGTATTTTCAAGTTATGACCAACAACTTATAGAAACAGTTGCTAATCGTATTATATATATTAAAGATGATGGTGGATATATTGATTTTGAAGGAACATATGAAGAATATATGAAAAAGTATGGAAAATAATATATTTATTAAAAATAATATAGAAAAAGTAGTAAGGGGAGAATACAGTGATTTTCTAGATCCTTATGAATATAAAAATGTAATATCTAATTTAAATAAAAGACATATAAAATATAATACTTTAGTATTATTTGAAGATGAAACTAAGAAGATAGTATATAGTAAAGAATATCCTAAAATAAGTTTACTTAAAATAATAACAAATTCTAAATTAAAACATAATGAAATATTAGGTTCTTTATTTAGTCATAATATTGCATCATGTAAATATGGAGATATAATAGTAGGTGATTGTTGCTATATAATAGTCTTAGATAGTATAAAAAAGTATTTATTATTTAATTTAACTAATATTGGTAAAATAAAAGTAAAATTAGAAGAAGTTAGTATTAATACAATTAGTGATTATCACTATGAATATGAAGAATTTAATATATTAGTTAGTAGTTTTAGATTAGATAATATAGTATCTAGTTTGACTAATATGAGTAGAAAAACTACAGAAGAATTTATAAAAAATAAATTTGTATCAATTAATTATGTTGTAACTACAAAAAAATCATATTCACTAAATATAGGAGATATAATAAGTATTAGAAAATATGGTAAATATAAATTTAATTCTATATCAAAGATTACTAGTAAAAATAAATATGTTTTAAATATATTAAAATACAAATAAAAAAATGCTTTAGCATTTTTTATTTGTATAATTCTACACTTATTGGTATTCTATCCTCATTTGGAACAATTAAATAATATATAGCAACTGCTCCTATACATGCAACTATAAATAATAAAAAGAATTTAAGTGATGCTTTTAACATATATCCTCCTATATTAAACGTAACTCATCTTCTGTATAAAATGGTTTATTCTTATCTATTCTATCATAAAATAGTATTCCATTCAAGTGATCTATTTCATGTTGGAATGCTATAGAAAGTTCTTCACGTGCTCTAAATTTAATTGGATTTCCATCTACATCGAATCCTTCAACAGTAACACGTGCATGTCTTTTTACATGTCCTTCAACTTCTCTATTTACACTAAGGCAGCCTTCACCAGCTTCAGCAGCAATCATTTCACTCGATTCACTTACGATTTTTGGATTTACAACTACATAATTATTGAATTTACCATCTTCATATTCATGGACAATAACTATAATTCTTTCATTAATACCTAACTGTGGAAAAGCAAGTCCCATACCTGGTCTTAAATCATATTTTTTTGCTAATTCTTCAATTTGACTATATGTTAATTCATCTATAATATGCTCTATAGTTTTTTTATATTCATCACTTAAAGGTAATTTAGCATCCTTACTAATCATCCTTAAATGTTTATCTGAGTCTTCTAAGATATTTAATTTTTTATACATCCAAAATCACTTCCGTGATTATTATAACAATTTTTTATAAATTATACAAATATAATAAAAAATAAAAACTAATATTACTTTGTATCTTATAGTGTTATTACTATGTATTTTATTTATAAAAGTATAAACTAAATATTATTTTTTAATATTGATGTGATATAATCATCTTAATAGATAGGAGATGATATTTTGAGACAAGTTAAACATTTAGGAGTTTATGGTTTAATACTTAAAGACAGTGAAATTGTTTTAATTAAAAAAGTAGGTGGACCTTATGATGGTAAATTAGATTTACCGGGTGGAACTATTGAATTTGGTGAAACTCCAGATGAAACTTTAATTAGAGAATTAAATGAAGAAGTAGGAATAAATGTAACAAATTATGAGTTGTTTGATGCTAATTCAATTTTTATTGAATGGGAACATAAAAATGAATTAGAAAAATTACATCATATAGGAATCTTTTATAAAGTTTTAGATTATGATAATGAAATAGTAGAAAATATAAGTATTGATGAGGTTAATGATGACTCCATGGGTGCTAAATTTTATGAAATTAATAAATTAAAGAAAAAGCAATTATCGAGTATAGCTAATTTAGAAGTAAAAAAATTAGGTTATAAATTAAAAGATTAAAATATTTATCACACAAAAAAATAAAAACCACTGAAGGTTTTTATCTTCTATTGTTATTACCATCGAAAGCACGAGCTCCAATTACAATAACAAGTAGTATGAATAATACCAATATTATAGCGGCACCGAATCCATTGTTATTTCCATATCCATTGTTATTATTGCAACATCCACCGCCAGCAGGATATCCACCATATCCTTGATATCCTCCATAGTAATACATACAATCCCTCCTAACTATTCAATATATCATATTAATTTATAGGTGTTTTGATAATTATAAATGACTATGTAAATATTATATTTAATATATTTAAAAAATCTTTTAAATATGATATCATATTATATGAGAGGATAGTAAATTGGTGATAGTATGGTAATAGCACGTGGCATAAAAAAGTTTAAACAGTTTATTAGTGATATGGATAAGTTATCATTAATTTTATCTATCGTTTTATTTGGATTTGGATTATTTAGTATTGTATCAGCATCTACTAGAGAGGCTGTTAATAATATGGATAAATCAGTTTATTTTTATTTTGGTAGACAAATGTTTATATTAGCGGCATGTACTATTTTATATATAGCTATACTGTTTATTCCTACTGAAAAATATAGAAAACATAATTATTTGTTCATTAAAGCAATATGGATTATTATTTTTGGATTAAATGCGTATATGATTATACAAGGTACTGGTACTAGGGGTGCAAATAACTGGATTAAAATTCCACATACAGGATTTCAACTTCAACCAGGAGAATTTGCAAAACCAATACTTATCGTATCAATGGCTTTACTTTTAGAGGCATCAGTTAAATATTTTAGTAATAGGAAAATAAAGCATGTTGCAGGAATTATTTTGGTAGTGTTAGTTGGAGTTTCAACAGCTGGATTGATAGTACTTCAAAAAGACTTAGGTACTGCAATGATTAATTTAGCAATTTTTGGAGTAATATTTATTTCAAGCCCTATTTCAGCAAAAGAGAAATTTCTAACGTTTTGTTGGGCAATTTTGATAGGAATAATTATATTAATAGTTCTACTCATGATTGGTAAAAATCCATTCACAGAAGAACAAAAATCTAGAATTACTAGTTTTTGGAATCCATGCTCAGAAAAAAATAGGGTAGATGATGGATATCAAGTTTGTAATGCCTATATAGCAATAAATCTTGGAGGATTAACTGGTGTTGGAGTAGGAAAGAGTACTCAAAAGTATTCATATATACCAGAACCACATACAGATATGATATTTTCAATTATAGCTGAAGAAGATGGATTTATTGTAGGTGGTATTATAATTGTTGCATACATGATAATTATAACTAAAATGTTAATCTTATCATCTAGAGCAAGTACTATTAGAGGAAAATATATATGTTTAGGAGTTGCAACTTATATTTTTTCACATATTGTAATAAATTTAGGGGGATTATTTGGATTAATACCATTAACTGGTGTTCCTTTACCTTTTTTAAGTTATGGAGGAAGCTTTGCACTTATGTTATCGATATCACTTGCTATTGTTCAAAGAGTACATGTTGAAACAAAAAGGAATCGTTTAAAGAATTAGAGGTGGATTATGATTAATGAATATATAGAAAAAACTCAAATAGCTATTAATGAGTATTTAAAAAGTTTAAAGAAAAGTAGTAATACAAAGGTATATCTTAATGTAGTAGAAAAATATTTTAAAGATATATATAGATACGTGGAAGAAAATATAGATAGTATAAGTACAACAGATTTAGCACGTATACATGGACTTGAAAATAGTTTACATGGATTTATTGTAACATTTAAAACAGATTTAACAGCTCCTAATGAAGTAAAAAATAGTGATGAATATTTGCTTAAGACAATTACATATTTTGCAAGAAAACAATTGTATAAAAAGGAATCAGTAGACTTTGCTACTGACTCACTTAGAAAATATGATTTGGATGCTACTAAATATGTTAAAGATATGTGTGATAGATTAGGATTATTATGTTATACAGTAAATATTAAAAATACATTTAATATACCAAAGGATCATAATATTAGTATAGTTAAAATTGATAGTTTGTACTATTTAATTGACTTAACATACCAACAATTCTTTTTAGTAGGACAAAACTTTAAAAATAGATTTTTAAAGAGTGCATCTCATATAGATACATGTGAAGTTGGAGCACGTATTTTATACCGTAATCATGGAGGTGCTGTTGAATTACTTGAAAAAGGATATATTAGATGTGATGATGACATGTTTGAAGATTACTTTTCTACGATGTATAGTCAGTATGGTAAAGATTCACTATCTAAAGATGAATATTTAAATATTATTTTAAAAAATAAGAAAGCAAAATAAAAAATACTGTCAATAACTTTTGAAAATGTCTCAAAAAAAACTAAACATTAACGGGAATTTTTAACCCGTTTTTTCTTTACTT
>CANPVU010000006.1 GCA_947581765.1 uncultured Bacilli bacterium | reverse complement strand
ATTACTACAACCACCTTTTACTTTGTAGTAATTATATCATAATTTCATTGCGAAGAATTTTTACTCTTTTTCTCTGATTTAATAAAAATATATTGACTTATAAGTTTTTTATGTGGTATAATCTAAACGTATCTGAAAAAGAACACGTGGAGAAATACCCAAGTCTGGTTGAAGGGACTGGTCTTGAAAACCAGGAGGTCGGCGACGGCGCGGGGGTTCGAATCCCTCTTTCTCCGCCATCTTATTTATATCGCGGGGTGGAGCAGCTTGGTAGCTCGTCGGGCTCATAACCCGAAGGTCATAGGTTCAAATCCTGTCCCCGCAACCATTTGGTTCCGTGGTGTAGCGGTTATCACGTCTGCCTGTCACGCAGAAGATCGCGAGTTCGATTCTCGTCGGAACCGCCATTATTTGGCTTTGTAGCTCAGTCGGTAGAGCAGAGGACTGAAAATCCTCGTGTCGGTGGTTCGATTCCGCCCAAAGCCACCAGGTGAAGAATACAGCGAGCTAATAGCTCGTTTTTTAGTATAAGTAGGTGAGTATATGAAGAAAAAAGATAAAATGTATGATACAACGATATCTTTATTTACTGGAATAATACTTATTATATTAGGAATAATACTTATAATATTTAATAAAAATTTTTATATTAATGTTATAAATATTTTACTTATATTTATATTAATTAATTCGTTTTTAAACATAGTAAGGACATTATTAAACAAAAAGAAAAATAAACAAAATAACTTTATTGTTGTTTGCTTAAATACTTTATTTATAATAATAATATTATTTGTTCCAAGTATTCCTCAATCTTTTTTCCCAATACTTTTTTCTACATACTTAATACTACAGAGTTTTATTAAGCTTATACTTTTTTTAATATCTTATAAAGATTATGAGCACTCTAAATTTAGTGAGATAATATATTCTATATTTTATTTTGTAATTGGAATTTCTATATTTTTATTTCCAATGAAATATATAGATGTATTATTACTTATATTAGGAATTTATTTTATAGTATTAGGCTCTTTATTTGAGTTAAAAGCAATATCTGTTAATATACCTAATAAATATAAAAATAATATTAAAAGAAAAATAAAAATACAATTGCCTGTTTGGATTGAAGCAGTTGTACCATATACAGTATTTGTAGAAATAAATAATTTATTTGAAATAGAAGAAGAAAAAAGTAAAATAACAAAAGATAAACTTCATAAGATAAAACCAGATATGGAAGTTTTAGTTCATGTATCTGCTAACGGATTTAATAGAATAGGACATGTAGATATAGTATATAATGATAAAGTAATATCTTATGGAAATTATGATGATGAATCACATAAATTATTTGATACTATGGGAGAGGGAGTATTATTTTATGTTAATAAAGAAAAATACATTCCTTTTTGTATAAAACATAGTAAAAAAATAATATTTTCATTTGGAATTAAATTGAGTAAAGAACAGAAAAAACAAATAGAAAATAAAATATTTGATATAAGAAGTAATTGTTTTGAATGGAATTCACCTCGTGATAAAAAAAATATTAATAATTTAAATTATGCATGTGAACTATATAAGGCAACTAAAGCTAAATTTTATAAATTTAACTCTGGTAAATTTAAAACATATTTTGTTTGTGGATCAAGTTGTTGTGATCTAGCAAATGAGATAATAGGTAGTAGTGGAATTGATTTATTAAAAATGAATGGACTAATAAGTCCAGGTACATATTATGATTGTTTGAATCGTGAGTATGTAAATAGAACTGGATTAGTTGTTTCTAGAAAGATTTACACTAAGGATACATATAGTGACTTACTAAATGTAAATAGTGACTTGTAAGATTTCGTATAAAATGATATATTATTAATAGTAAGTAATAAGATATGGTGATAATATGAAATGTGTAAAATGTGGAAATGAATTATCTAGTGGTGCAAATTTTTGTAGGATATGTGGTGAACCAATAACTAAAAAAAAATCATTAGAGTTAACTGATAATATTGATGTTAGTAAAGTAAAACTTGAAAAAAATAACGACACTTTTCAAGAAGATGATACTATAGAAATTAAACCTACTAAAGACGTTAACAGCAAAGAATTATCAGCAATGTTAGAACTTACCAAATATAATAGTTCAAAAAATGATACTGATATATTAAGCTCAAAGATTACAAAAGAAACTGAAGAAACTGAAGTTTCTAGTTCTGATAAAATAAAGAAAATATTAGAAGAAATGGAACCAGAAGAGAGACTTGAAACAAAAAAAGTAGAAGATATAGATGAACCAACAGTTTTAATACCAAAAGATCTTATAAGTTCATATGAAAAAAATAAGGCAAAGCTGGATGAAAACTTTAATATATCAAAAAATTCATCAGATGAAGTAATTAAAGAAGAACCAGAAGAAGATAAGAAACAAATTAATGAGGTTAATCTTTCTGATGATGATTTGGAAAGTGATACTATACAAATATCAAGTAAACCAAAAAAAATTGAAGAAATAAAAGAGGAAACTATAAAGCAACAAGAAAAAGAAGAGAGGGTAAGTACTAAAGAATTTGATGTATCAGATTATAAAGAAGAAAAAGTAGATACACCAAAAGTTGAACCTGTTAAAGAAGATGTTAAGGAAGATTTAAAATTTGAAGTATCAAATGAAGAAAATAATGTGAGAAAAGAAGACTTAGAGTATGATGATGAAGATGATATGGACGATGATAGAAAATCACATGCTGGAATAATTATTCTTACAATATTATTCATAATTGCAATATGTGCTTGCATATATTTATATATATTATTAATGGCATCAAATAAACAATATAATAATATAAGAAATGAAAATGATAAATTACAACAACAACTTGAATCTAAAACAGGAGAAGTTGAACAAACTAAAGAGGAACAACCAACACAAACTCAAAATAATAACTCTATATTATTTAATGGTTATATTTTTCCTGTTAGTAATGTAAATAGCTATAGTGTATCAAATAATAGTTTAATACTAAAATATAAAGATATCTTAGTAAATATCATGATTAGTTCTAAAATAAAATATTCAGATATTAAATTAGATAAAGATTCATATGAAAAATTACTTACAACGAATGGATATACTGTTGATTCATATGGAACTAAAGTTATCTCTGAAAGGGAATATGTAGTATTTGAAATAAGAGATAGTAAAGATAAAAAATCATTAGTAGCATATTCTAAATTAGATGATAATAGTACAATAGCTTTTAATATATCAACAAATTCTAATATAATAGATTATGAAAACTTAGAAGTTACAAATAAAATAATTGAATCTACTAATAAAGATAATTCTTATGTAGGTAATAGTATTGAAGTTTTTTCTAAATAAAATAAAAATATAATATTGCAAAAAATAATGGTTTGTGCTATAATCGGATATGTATTGATTAAAGCACTGCGCTCATAGCTCAATTGGATAGAGTGTTTGACTACGGATCAAAAGGTTAGGGGTTCAACTCCTCTTGGGCGCACCACTTATCGGGAAATGGCTCAATTTGGTAGAGCACTTGGTTTGGGACCAAGGGGTTGCAGGTTCAAATCCTGTTTTCCCGACCATTTAGATTATAAAGCCTTGTAAATCAAGGCTTTTATTGTGAAACAATATTAGTTAAAATTATTAATAAAGTAGTGGAAAAAATATTATAGTTAATGTATAATTTAGATATTAACTTAAAAATATGTTTATTCAAATGATGAATTAACGAATATATATATTATAGTGAAGGATGAAATTTAATGAATAAAAAAAGGGAAAAAATAATTATAAATACAAGCTTACTTGGTATTTTAGCAAATATATTTTTATCTACTATAAAATTTATTATAGGTTTAGTATCTAGTTCTATAGCAATTGTTTTAGATGCTGTAAATAATTTAAGTGATGCATTATCCTCAATAATAACTATTATAGGTACTAAATTAGCATCAAAGAAACCTGATAAAAAGCATCCATATGGACATGGTAGAATTGAATATTTGAGTGCTATGACAATAGCACTAATTATATTATATGCAGGTGTAACATCAATAATTGAATCTATAAAAAAGATTATAACTCCGCAAGTGCCAGATTATTCTACATTATCACTTGTAATAATTATTTGTGCAATATTAGTAAAATTATTATTAGGAATATATGTTAAGAGAGTTGCAAAGAAAGTTAATTCGTCTTCTTTAGCTAATTCAGCACAAGATGCACTTATGGACTGTATAATATCATTTTCAACATTATTAGCTGCTATAATATATTTAATATTTAACATAAGTATTGAATCATGGCTTGGTTTAATAATATCTCTTATAATTATTAAATCAGGTATAGGAATGATTAAAAATACAGTAAGTCAGGTACTTGGTGAAAGAATTGATGAAAAAATTGCTCGTTCAGTAAAAAAGACAGTTATGGCATATGAACAAGTACATGGTGTATATGACTTATTTCTTAATAATTATGGACCAGATAATTATATGGGGTCTGTACATATAGAAGTAGATGATACTTTAACAGCACTTGAAATAGATAAACTTACAAGAAAAATTACTGATGAAGTATATAAATTACACAATGTTTTATTGGTTGCTATAGGTATATATTCTATAAATACAAGTGATAAGGAAGTAATAGATATTAGAAATGATATATGTAAAATTGTTTATTCCTATGAGTGTGTATTACAATTACATGGTTTTTATATTGAAAAAGAAACTAAAACAATATATTTTGATTTAATTATAGACTATTCTAATAATGATAGAGAAGAAGTATATAATAGAATATATAGTGATGTAGAAAGTAAATATAAAGATTATAATATATGTATTAAACTTGATATAGATGCAAGTGAATAATATACTTTTGAATTGGAATAATATAAATGATATAATATACAATAGAAATTAATTATAGATAGGAGATAATATGAGTAAAATAATAAATAATGATGATTTTAAAGAGTTAGTTTTGAAAAGTGATGATATTGTTTTAGTGGATTTTTATGCAGATTGGTGTAATCCATGTAAAATGTTAGCACCTATTATGGATGAAATTTCTAAAAATAATCAAGTATATAAAGTAAATGTTGATGAAGAAGAACAGTTATCTAGAGAATATGGTGTAATGAGTATACCATGTGTTGTAGCATTTAAAGATGGTAAAGAAATAGGTAGAAGTATAGGTTTGAAATCTAAAGATGAAATACTAAAATTAATTAAATAGGTGATATTATGTATGATATAATTATTATTGGTGCTGGACCAGCTGGATTAACAAGTGCAATATATGCACTACGTTCTAATAAAAAAGTACTTGTTTTAGAGGCTAAAGTATATGGAGGACAAATAGTTAATGCATCTTTTATAGATAATTATCCTGGTATGCCACATGTTAGTGGTTATGATTTTGCAACTAAGCTATATAATCAAGCCATTAATTTAGGTGCAGAAATTAAATTTGAAAAAGCAATTGATATAGAAGTCAATAGTAAATATAAAAAAGTTAAAACAAAAGATAATGAGTATTTATGTACATCAGTAATAATTGCTACAGGTGCTGATAAAAGAAAACTTGGTATAGATAAAGAAGAAGAATTATTAGGAAAAGGTATATCATATTGTGCTACATGTGATGGAATGTTTTTTAAAAATAAAGATGTAGCAGTAGTAGGTGGAGGAAATGCTGCTATTTGCGAGGCAAAATATTTATCTACTATATGTAATAAAGTTTATTTAATACATAGAAGAGAAGAATTTAGAGCTGATTTATCAGAAGTAGAAAGTATAAAAAAGATAAAAAATATAGAATTAATATTAAATACTAAAGTTACTAAATTAAATGGATTAAAATCATTAGAGAGTATAGAAATAACTGATGATAGTGGTAATACAAAAGAATTAAATGTTCATGCTCTTTTTATATCAATAGGTCAAATACCAGATACAGGAAATTTAATTAGAAATATAAAAACTACTGATGAAGGTTATATAATAGCTAAAGAAGATATGAAGACAAATATTGAAGGTGTATTTGTAGCTGGTGATATTAGGTCTAAAGCTGTAAGACAGTTAACTACAGCAGTATGTGATGGCACATTAGCGGCATTATCAGCATGTAAATATATTAATCAAAAATAAAAGCATTGCTTTTTTTTAAATTTTGTGATATACATATAGTGACGTTTTGCAAAAAATCTAATATTTGTTGTGTACTACATGTAAATGTGGTTTTTTGCGTTGTATAAAAGAAAGGAGTGTATGTATTTAACCTAATTAATGACTACTTTACATAAAATACATGACAATATGTATTTTTTCAATGTCTAGATTAGGAGGAAGTATATGAGTTTTATCACAGTACAAAATTTAAACAAGACATTTAAAATATTAGAAAGAGATCCTGGTTTAATTAATGCTATAAAAGCTTTATTTAGAAAAGATTATAAAATTGTTAAAGCTGTACAGGATATATCTTTTAATATTGATGAGGGAGAAATAGTTGCATACATAGGTCCAAATGGTGCTGGAAAGAGTACAACTATAAAAATGCTTTGTGGAATATTAAATCCAGATAGTGGTAACATATTAATAAATGGATTAAATCCATTTGAAAATAGGGTTAAATATGTATCTAGTATTGGAGTGGTATTTGGCCAAAAATCACAGTTATGGTGGGATATACCTGTATCAGATTCGTTTGAATTATTAAAAAGTATTTATAAAATACCAAAAGATGAATATATAAAAACAAAAGAAGAATTAGTAAAATTACTAAATATAGGTGATTTATTAAATACTCCGGTGAGACAACTCAGTTTAGGACAGAGAATGCGCTGCGAAATAGCCGCATCATTACTTCATAATCCTAAAATATTATTTCTTGATGAGCCTACTATTGGTCTAGATGCAGTATCAAAAGTAGCAGTAAGAAATTTTATTAAAGAAATAAATAAGAAAAAAAATGTAACAATAATATTAACTAGTCATGATATGAGTGATATAGAAGCACTTACTAATAGAATTATTGTTATAGGAAATGGAAAAAAGCTATATGATGGGTCTTTAAGTAATATAAAAAAGAAATTTTCGGATCATAAGAAACTGGAAATATTATATTCAGGGTTAAAGAAAAAGCCTAAGATAAATAATGTAAATGTTATTGAAAATAAAAGAAATTATGTATTGTATGATGTAGATATGAAAAAAAATACTATATCTGATATAGTAGAAAAATATTCTAAGGTTTGTGAAATAAACGATATTAATGTTTTAAATGAAAATATGGATGATATTATTATTAAATTGTATGAGGAATATAATTTATGATTTGTTATTTAAAATATTTTAAGACAGAGTTAATAAATGGACTTCAATATCGTACTGCAGCATTTGCTGGAATTATTACACAAATAGTATGGGGATTTATAAATACAATGATATATGTTTCTTTTTATAGTCATACAAATAATGTAGATAGTATTTCACTTTCACAATTAGTTACATATGTATGGTTAAATCAAGCATTTTTAATATTAATATATATGAAATCTTTTGATTCAGAAATAATGGATAAAATAAAAAATGGAACAGTAGCTTATGAGTTATGTAGACCATATAATTTATATACTTGGTGGTATATAAAGTCAATAGCAAAAAAATATTCTGCAGTTATATTAAGATTTTTACCAATAATTATATTAGGATTAGTATTACCAAAACCATTTAATATGGGATTACCTAATTCAATTTATAGCTTTATATTATTTATATTAACATTATTATTAGGTTCTATATTATTAGTATCAATTATTATGATAATACATATTATAGGATTCTTTACTAATGAAGATAAAGGAATATCATCAATAATAATTATAATATCAAATTTTTTATCTGGTTCTACTTTACCTGTACCATTATTACCTAATATTGTACAAAAAATAACAGAATATTTACCATTTAGATTAATTAGTGATTTACCATTTAGAATATATAGTGGAAATATAAGTATAAATTATGCATTACAATCTATAGTGTTACAAATAATATGGATTATTATACTCATAACATTTGGAATTTTAATTATGAGAAAGGTATTAAATAAAGTATGTATACAAGGTGGATAAATGAAGTTATTTTTTAATTATATGAGTGTACAATTAAAAATTAGAATGCAATATAAAGTATCATTTATATTATCATTAATTTCACAGTTATTACATTTAATTATAGAATTGGTAGTATTAGATACTTTATTTGATAAATTTGAATTATTTACTGAGTATAATAAATATGAATTATATATAAATTTTAGCATTATATATTTATGTTATTCATTAGCGCAATTTTTAGGTAGAGGTTTTGATAAAATGTCTAATTTAATTTCAAATGGTTCGTTTGATTTACTTTTAGTTAGACCTAGAAATATATTATTACAAATAGCGGGAACAGATATAAATTTTGATAAGATAAGTAGATTAGTAGCATCTATAATTATGATTGTATATAGTATTAATATGATTGATTGTAAGTTTAATTTTATAAGGATATTTACTTTATTTTCAATTATAATTGGTGGTTTTATATTATTTTTAAGCTTATTTATAATTGGAGCTAGTATGTGTTTTAAAACAATACAAGGTATAGAACTTGTAAATATATTTACAGATGGTATAAGAGATTTATCAAGATATCCTATAACTATATATAATAAAATAGTTAAAATAATATTTACTTTTATTATTCCACTTACATTAATTAATTATTATCCCCTTGAATATGTATATGGAAGAACAAATAATATGTTATACTTAATATTACCTTATATAGCTTGGCTTTTTATAATACCA
This sequence comes from uncultured Bacilli bacterium, assembly GCA_947581765.1. Classification (GTDB taxonomy): domain Bacteria; phylum Bacillota_I; class Bacilli_A; order RF39; family UBA660; genus UBA5578. The sequence continues at coordinate 51,227 of CANPVU010000006.1, read as the reverse complement.
GCATTATTGATATTTAAAACTGGATTAAAGGCATATAAAAGTTCTGGATCATAATAGTGTAAACTAACTTAATTTTATTTAAATATTTAGTAATATATTTGATAAATAGTGATATAATTTAATAGTAAGTTTAAGACATTATAAAAGGGGATGATAAAATGTCTAACAAAGAAAATAGTGTTGATTTATTAAATTTAGTTGATGAGGAGATAGTAAGTTCTAAAAAATGTAAAAATGATTTTGAAGAATTAGAAAATTTTGATGTAATAAAAGCATTAAGTAAATTAGCTAAGATTAATACAAATGTTGAAGAAGATGATGTAAAGATAGCAAAAGAACTTATTGGTAATATAATATAGACTAGATTATAAAATTAATCTAGTTTTTTGTTGACTATTTTTAATACATGACATATAATATATTTGAACAAGTATTCAAATAAGGAGGGTATATGTTAGATGGTGTATGTGAACAAACTATTGTTCATCAAGATATAGTAAAGAAAGTTAAAAAGAATATGTTAGATGATGAAAAAATAATTGACTTAGCAGAACTATTTAAAGTATTTGGTGATTCAACAAGAATAAAAATAATATGTGCTTTATTACAATCAGAGTTATGTGTATGTGATTTATCTTGTTGTATAAATTCAACAATATCTGCTGTATCACATCAATTAAGGATATTAAAACAAGCAAAATTAGTTAAGTATAGAAAAGAAGGAAAAGTGGTATATTATTCATTAGATGATGAACATATTTTTGAGATATTTAACAAAGGATGTGAACATTTAGATGAAATATAAGTATAAATTAAAAAATCTTGATTGTGCACAGTGCGCTAAAAGAGTAGAGGAATATTTATCAAGTCAACAAAATTTTAATAATGTTGTTGTAAACTTTTCCACATTAAACTTAAGTTTTAACACTCTAGATTCTAATATTGATAAGAAATATGTGCAAAAGTTAGTATCAAATGTGGAACCAGAAGTGGTTGTTTTAGATGAAAATGAAAGTTATGCACATTCTTCTGATTATAAATATACTATTTTAAGGATATTTTTAAGCTTTATTTTAATGTTATGCACATTAATCGTAAATCAAAAAATGTTATGCACATTCTTTTTCTTAATATCTTACATTCTTATGTTATATAAACCTATTATTGATTCTATTAAATTATTAAAAAGACATATAATTGATGAAAATATATTAGTTAGTATTTCCTGTATAGGTGCATTTATAATAGGTGAAAGATATGAAGGATTAATGGTAATATTTTTATATGAAATAGGTAAATTACTTGAATCTTTAGCACTTAATAAGAGTAGAAATTCTATTACTAGTTTAATTACTATTAAACAAGATTATGCAACTATGGAAAATGGTGATGAAGTACCTGTTGAAAAAGTTAGAATAGATGATATTATACTTGTAAAACCTGGTCAGTCTATACCAGTTGATGGTACTATAATAGAGGGTAATACTAATTTAGATACATCTGTTATAACTGGAGAAAGTAAATTAGTTAGTGTATCAACTGGTGATATAGTATTGTCTGGTTCTATAAGTACTGATGGATTAATAAAAATAAAAGTATTAAAAGAATATGAAAATAGTACAATAAGTAGAATTATGGAATTAGTAACAAGTGCTACTGATAAAAAAACACAAACGGAGACATTTGTAAATAAATTATCAAAAATATACACTCCTATTATAATACTACTTGCTATTTTAGTTGGAATATTATTACCAATATTTACTGATATATCTTTTAAAAGTAGTATTTATAAGGCATTATCATTTTTAGTAATATCTTGTCCGTGTGCTATTGTAATATCAGTGCCATTAAGTTATTTTTCTGCAATAGGTACTTGTAGTAAACAAGGTATACTAATAAAGGGAAGTAACTATTTAGATAATTTATTAGATATAAAGGAAATTGTATTTGATAAGACAGGTACACTTACTACAGGAAAATTTAGTGTTACAGATGTAAAAGTATTTAGTGGTACAAAAGAAGAAGTACTATATTATGCAGTATTAGCTGAGAATATGTCTACTCATCCTATAGCACAGTCAATAGTAAAATATTATGGTAAAAAGATAGATAATAAAAGTGTAGTAGATTATAAAGAACAAGGTGGATATGGTATTACATATAAAATAGATGATAAAAATATAAAAGTGGGTAATAGTAAATTAGTTAAATATGATGAAAATATAGATGGTTCTACTAATATATTTGTTAGTGTAAATGATAATGTAATAGGATGTATAGTATTAACAGATATGTTAAATGAAACGTCTAAATTAGGGATTAAATTACTTAATGATAAAGGAATTAAAACTAGTATGTTAACAGGTGATAATGAGTTATCAACTGTTAAAGTAGCTAATGAATTAAATATTAGTGATTATAAATATTGTATGTTACCTGAAGATAAATATAATGAAATAATATCTAAACAAAAGAAAACAAAAGTAGCATTTGTAGGAGATGGAATAAATGATGCTCCAGTACTTGCTGCTTCTGATATAGGAATATCTATGGGACTAAATGGTGCTAATATAGCTATTGAGACAAGTGATATAGTTATAATGACAAATGATTTAACAAAAATAAGTAAAGTAATAGACATATCTAGATTTACAAATAATATAATTAAGATAAATATTACTTTTGCACTTTTTATTAAAATATTGGTTTTAATATTAACATTTATTGGTATAGGAAGTATGTGGCAAGCAATATTTGCAGATGTTGGAGTAACATTAATTACAATATTTAACTCTTTTAGAATTCTAAGTAAAAAATAGTAAAAATAGTATGATATAATATTTTAGAGGTGTTCTGATGAAAAAAATATATGGATATAAATCATTTAATAGTGATGGAACTAATATGGTGGGGAAAAAATTTTCACCTGGTGTTATATATCATGTAGATGGAGATATATCATTTGGTCCGCGTGGTAATGGTTATCATTTTGCATCAAGATTAGAAGATACAATTAGATATTGTGATTGTGATAGTATACTTGCATCACCAGTAATAGCGAGCGTTGTAGGTAGTGGCATAATAGTTGAGGGTGAAGATTTATATAATGGATATTTTGATTTATATGCATCATCAGATATAGAAATAATTAAATATTTAAGTAGAGAAGAAATATTAGAATATGCTCTTGAACTAAATGAGTTAAGATTAAATAGATTTTTGTCTTTATTTAAACTAACAGAAGATGAAATTAAATTATTTGAAGGAAAAGACTCTTTCATAGATGATACAATAAATTATTATCAAAGAGGTAAATATGATACATATCAAAAACGACACATGCTAAAAAAATGAAGAATACTATTTTTGTTCTTCATTTTTTGTGCTATAATTTAGGTGGTGATAATATGAATGAAGAGATAATGAGAAATATGAGAAAATATAATAAATTATTAGGAGAATATGCAACTAAAGATGAAGATGCTATAAGAATAGATGAAGAAATAAAAGATATTAGACCTAATTATTTTAGAGATATTGATAGAATTATATTTTCATTATCATATTCAAGATATCTAGATAAAACACAGGTATTTAGTAATATGGAAAATGACCATATAAGTAAAAGAATTACACATGTACAAATGGTAAGTAAAATTGCAAGAACAATAGGTAGAGCGCTTAATATGAATGAAGATTTAATAGAAGCAATAGCACTTGGACATGATTTAGGACATGTACCATTTGGTCATGCCGGAGAAGCAATTTTAAATCGTATTAGTTTAGAATATACTGGTAAATATTTTAGTCATAATGTACATAGTGTTAGAATTTTAAAGGATATTGAAAATAATGGTAGTGGAGAGAACATATCATTACAAGTATTAGATGGTATATTATGTCATAATGGTGAATCAGTATCTAAGGAATATCATCCAACTAAAAGAAACTTAGATGAATTTTTACAAATGTATGAAAATTGTTATACTGATTCAAACACATTGAATAATTTAAATCCTATGACATTAGAAGGATGTATTGTTAGAATAAGTGATTTAATAGGATATATTGGTAGAGATATAGAAGATGCTATAAGACTAGAATTACTATCTATAAGTGATATACCTAGTTCAATAACTGAAGTATTAGGTACTACTAATAATGAAATAGTAAATACAATTATACTTGATATAATAGGTAACAGTTTAAATCAAAATTATATTAAAATGAGTGATAAAATATATAATGCTATTAAGGAATTAAAAAACTTTAATTATGAAAATATATATTATAAAGCAAATAGTGTAGAAACATTAAAACATTTTGAAGAAATGTATGAAACATTATTTAAATCATATTTAAATGATATTAAAAATAAAAATGTAGAAAGTGAAATATATCAAGTATTTTTAGGAAATATGATAGATAGTTATTTAATAACTACATCAGATGAACAAAAAGTAATAGATTTTATAGCAGGAATGACAGATGATTATTTCACTAAATTGTATAATAAGTGTGTAAATAGTAAAGAATAAAAGTGAGTGATACTCACTTTATTTTTTTCATATGTTATAATTGTATGGGTGATGCTATGGCTAAAGACAAAAATGATAAGAATAAGGAAAAAGGTAATAATAAGAATACTAAGAAAAATACAAATAAAAAAAATAAGAAAAAAGATAGTAAATTTTATAAATTTATAAGTGGTATTTTTTTGATATTATCATGTTTGTTTGTAATTTTATTACTTATACTAAAAGTATTACCTGATAAATATATTTCATCAATTATTATAGGATTAATAATTATAAACATTATAGTATTTTTATTACTTAAGTTTACAAAAAGTAAATTTTTAAAGTTGATATCATTACTTGCTTGTTTTTGTATGGGATATGGAGTATATAGTTTATTAAATACTAACGATATATTAGCATCTATGAATGTAGATTATAAAACAAATAATTATTCAGTAATAGTTAATAAAGATAGTAAATATGAGCAATTAAAAGATTTAACTAATAAATCTATAGGATATCTAGTAGATGATAAAAAAGTATTAGATAAGTTAGATATTAAATTTACTGAAAAAGAATATACAGATATAAATGAATTAGTAAATGATTTATTTGAAAATGAAGTAGATGGTATAATACTAGATCAAAGTTATGTAGATATGTTAAAAGAAGAGGATAGTCCTATACCTACTTTTAAAGATAAAATAAGGGTAATATATGAATTTAAAATAAATACTAAAGTAATAGATATTAGTAAGAAAGTAGATACTTCTAAAGAAAGTTTTATTGTATATGTAAGTGGTATTGATACATATGGACAAGTATCCTCTGTATCTAGAACAGATGCTAATATGTTAATTGTAGTTAATCCTAAAATAAATCAAATATTAATGATATCTATACCTAGAGATTACTATATAAATTTATATGGTAAAAATTCTAAAGATAAATTAACTCATTCTGGTATATATGGAATTGATACAACAGTTAAATCAGTAGAAAATTTGCTTGATATAGATATAAATTATTATTATAAGATTAACTTTACTAGTTTAATAAAGATTGTTGATTCTTTAGATGGAGTAGATGTTTACTCTAAATATACATTTACATCAAAAGATGGATATAATTATCAAAAAGGTTACAATCATGTAGATGGAAAACAAGCTTTATCATTTGCTCGTGAACGTAAAGCATTTACAGCAGGGGATAGAGTAAGAAATATAAATCAACAAGCATTAGTAGAAGCACTATTTAGAAAATGTACTAGTCCTAGTATAATAGTAAACTATAATAGTTTATTAAATGGATTAAAATCTAGTTTTATAACTAATATGCCATCTAATAATTTAACATCACTTATAAAAAAACAATTAGATAGTAATCAAAAATGGAATATAAGTTCATATAGTCTAGATGGTTCTAATTCAAGAGAATATACTTATTCATATAAAAGTAATAAGTTATATGTTATGATTCCTGATAATAGTACAATAGCTCGTGCTAAAGAATTAATTAATGATGTATTTGCTGATAAAAAGTTAGCTAATTCATATGATGGTAATGTAACAAATGTAAAAAGTGTTACAAAATCTGTTAAATCAAATAAGAATGTTGAGAAAAAAAGTAATGTACAAGTTAATAGTAATATTAAAAGTAATATACAAACTAGTAATAGTAATATAACAAGTAATGTAACTAGTAATACTAGTAATGAACAACAAATAAAACAGTATAGAATAACTTTTATAATTGATGGGAAAAGTAACACATTTATAGTTAGTGATAAATCTCAAATAGAAGTTTTAGATATACCACAAAAAGATGGATATGAAATATTGGGTTGGTATTTAGGAGAAGAATTATATGATTTTAACCAAGATATTGTTTCTGATTTAACATTAACAGCTAAATATTCTAAAATAGAAGATGATATTATAGATCAACAGATAAATGATGGTATAGAAGAAATAGAAGAGGATATTGAATAAATATCCTCTTCTATATTTTACTAATTGTATAAATTATATCTAATGAAAAAACAATTAAAAATATATAAACTATTATATTTGGTATCTTATGTATAAATTTAAATAACTTATCTTTTAGATAATATATAATTATGCCTAATATAGTCCAAATAATTGAAGTTTCTAGTGATATATAGTGACCATAATTGAATTTTAATGACTTATAACTCCAAAATACTTTATCAAATATACATTCTATTAATATACCACCAATAAGTTCAAGTATTGTAATAGTAAAAAAAAGTAGTCCCATAACAATTATAGTTTCTTGATATCTTTTTAAGTGTAAATGTTTAAAAATATAATTACTACCATATATAATTAGTAATATACCTATTCCATATATAGGTGTATAAGGACCCTTTAGTATTCCACTATCAAATTGATTATTTGTAATAAAACCAATTAAAGTTTCAAATATAAATCCAGAAATACTAAAAAACATAAATTCTTTAATATAACGCATAATATCACCAATTATATTATGTACAATAATTATATAATAATAAAAAAAAATAACATTTAAGTTATTTTTCATATACTTTTCTAACACCAAAGTTAATTCCAACAAGTGCTACTATAAGTAAACAAAATGCACCGGCAATTAAGAATGTATTTGTTAAATCTTTATTAAATTTATCAATAACTGGTTGAACTTTATCAACATAATCTTCATCGTTATATGCATCTACAATTGCTTTTTTAATATCTTCATCATAATTTTCAGTATATCCTAAGAATGTTTTATCACCAATTATTATATATGGTACTCCAAGATTTGTTTTATCAGTATTCATTTCATCTGCAACTTGTTTCATTAATTTATTATTACGATGTGAATACCAAGTTTCATACTTTACTAAATTATAGTATTTCCCATATTCTTCTTCTATACTATCAAAAAATTCCATTGCTTTTTGACAGTGAGGACAACCATTACCATGGAAAATATATACATTAATTTTTTTATCTTCAGCAAATACTAAATTAGGTAAAAACATTAGTGTGATAACTAGAATTGATAATATTTTTTTCATGCAAACCACTCTTTCCAATTTACTAATATATACTAAATATTAAATATTGTCAACAATTTAAGACAATTCCTTTATAATACAACAATAAATATATTTAGGTATATATTTTTAATTTATATATTATTTACATTATTTAATATTAAAATTTAATAAATAATTTTTATTATATATTAGAAATGATATAATTAAATTGAGAGGGATTTTATGGATGAAAGTGGTAAGCGTAATATAAAAGTAAGAGATAAAAGAAGAGACATATATTATGAATATATGCAGTTAAATAACTTAGATGAAGTGTATCATTTAGTTCATGTAGATAGTGATGAATATAATTTTTTAATACCTAATTATTATTCAATTAATTATTCACAATCAAATAATACATATGAAACTAATGGACATATATATTTTTATAATAGTAAAAATAAATATACATTAGACTATACTAAAAAAGAATATAATAGTTATTTACAACATATGAGTAAATTAAACAATTATGTTGTAAAAAAATTTAATAACTATTTAAATAGAGAGTTTGTTGAATTATACAAAAACGATATTGATTACATATACATGTATTATAATGGATATTACTATAAAATATATGGAGATCATAAATTAAGCTTAAATGAGTATTATGATATGTATTTTATATTATTTAGTATTACGAAAGATAGATTAGGTAATCTTTTAAATAGAGTAAAAGAATTATATTATTTTAATAAGTTTGCTATTAAATTATTATGTGATGATATTGATATTTTAACATATGATTTAAGTAAATATATTGATGATATAGATTTAGTAAGTAGTGATATTACTTTAATAAATGATAATGAATATTTAAAATACAAAGAAACTAAGAATAAAGTTGAAAAATTAAGTATAAATATATTATCTAATACAAAGGAAAATAAAGTAAATGTGGAATTAGACAATGATACTTGGTATATTAATGGAATATTTGATTTTGGTATACTAGGTAATTATTATAATAGTCGTATTAATGATTATAATGAAGTAACACAATCAGATGAATTATCAAATGAAGATAAAAATTATTTACTTAATAAAATAGTATTTCAAAAATTATGTGAAATTAATTCATATGATTCATTATTACAACAACAATTAATAGAATATATAACAAAGTATCTAAGTGATAATTTAACGTATGAATTATGGGATAAATATCATATAAGAGAATTTGTAAATACAAATAGTGTTATTGATTATAGTGATGAATTAGATGATATGAGTATATATAAATTATTTATTGATAATTTATCAACTAATAAAAATATTTTTAATATAAAGAGTATTAAAGAAAGTATACTAGGTGAAGAGTTAAATATTTATCCTGTAAAATATGATGTCAAGTTTACTGGGTTAAATGGTTTAATTGACTCAATTAAATTAGAAATAGATGAAAATTATAGTATAAATTTTAATAGTTATATTGATGAAGTTATGGTATAATATACATGGATATTTTAGTAATATTCATTATATAATTATGAAGGGAATGGTAGTATGGAATTAAAGGGTTCAAAAACTGAACAAAATTTGATGACAGCATTTGCTGGAGAAAGTCAAGCTCGTAACAAGTATACTTATTTTGCAAGTAAAGCAAAAAAAGATGGTTATGAACAAATTGCGGCATTATTTGAAGAAACTGCAAATAATGAAAAAGAACATGCTAAAATATGGTTTAAATTATTAAATGGTGGAGAAATCCCTTCAACAATTGATAATTTAAAAGCAGCAGCAGATGGGGAAAACTATGAATGGACAGATATGTATGAGGAATTTGCTAAAACTGCTAAAGAAGAAGGATTTAATCAAATTGCATTTTTATTTGAAGGTGTAGCAAAAATAGAAAAAGAACACGAAGAAAGATATCGTAAATTATTATCAAATATTGAAGATAAATTAGTATTTTCAAATGATGGAGAAGCAATATGGATTTGTCGTAATTGTGGCCATATTCATATTGGTAAAGAAGCACCAAAGGTATGTCCAATTTGTTCACATCCACAATCATATTTTGAAAGAAAAGCAAATAATTATTAAAATCAAGGTAAAGTTTAACTTTACCTTTTTTTGTCTTATAAAAAAGGAATCTTACGATTCCCTAGTATCTAGAATATTATCAATATAACTTCTTATTATATCATCTATATCTTCATCTAAAGTATTTTCAAGTTTTACTTTAGGTAATTCTAATTTTTTTAACATAATTTCAAATACGTTATCTCTAGTTAATTTTGAAATATTTTTTCTAGCCTCATTTTCTCTTGTAAAACTTTTACAATCATTATTTAAAACTAAATTATGTATAGCATAATTTACTAGAGTAAATCCATCAAAATCTATTTTTTTAGCATCATATAATTCTTGATATTTATTATATGTTTCTTTAGTAGCATCACTAAATACTTTTTCGTAATCAATATTTAAATTAATATCTAAATTAATATCTAAATCTTTAATATAATCTAAAAATGATATTTGTCTTTTAAATAGTATAGATAGTACATTATTTCTAATATTATTAGTTACTGCAATCTCTCTAATATTTTTTTCTCTAGTTAGTATTAAATAATCATTAGTAGCTAAATATATTTGTATTATTTCTAATGCTTCTTTATAACTATATATTTGAGATAAATCCTTTACTATTTGTGTTAAAATTATTTTAGTATCATCTTCAATAACATCAAGTTGATTACAAGATATTTCTTTTTCAATATCTTGTGACTGAATACAATTAAATAAATCTTTTAAAGTAATATTTTTATCTTTTAATATATTTTCTATATTTTCTTTAAAATTACTAAAGTACATATTTGCTCTTAAGGAACAAGCATTAGTTATGTATTCTAGTTTACCTGTATTTATATACATTTGTAATGACTCATACAAACTTTCTATACTTTGTTTTTTACTTTGTATAGAAATATAATTAGTAAGAGTATTTAATGTATTATATGTATTAGCTTCATTTTTAAATTGTTCTATATCATTAACTTCAGTAAAATGTTTATCAAAATCTTCTCTTGTAAATTCTGGTTCACTTATTTTCAAAATTAATTCAGTTATTTGTTTATAATAAGTAATAGAATTTTGATCTAATTTTGTTTCAGATATTTTTATAGTATTATATGTAGATAAATTAATGAAGTTATTTTTATATTCATCTATTACATAATTATATAGGTCAAATACTTTAATTTCTTCTAGCTTATTAGTAATCTTCTTATGATTTAAATATTGCGCTACAAAATTAGCAACAATCCAGTTATATGATAAATTTCCATCAATAACTATACCTACATTCTCTTGAATATAAGTAAATGGATTAGGTTCTAATAATCCTTCGTTAATATATTCATTATATTTTATAAAATTAAGTAATTTATTTAAATCATCTAGTGTTGTTAATCTAATTATTATATTATCAAGACGAATATTTTTAGATATTTTCATTTGAAATGACATATTTTTTTTACTAAAGAAACCTAATAATTTAGTTACTCCTTCAAATATATGTTCATAATCTATTGGTATATATACTTTTATTGGATTTTTAATTTTATCTATTTCTTCTAATTTATTAAAAAAACTATATAATGAATTAGAAGTATCTTCAAAACAGGTTATATTATCAAGATTTAGTTGTTTCCATTTATCAAACATATTATCATTACTTATGTTAACATTCCATTCTTGTTTTGAAACAGAAGACTTAATTAAATTATTATAAATAATATTTGTTGTAAGTATTATATTAGGATTTTCAATTAATATATTCTTAAAAAAATGTAGAAGGTTACCTATTTTTTCTAAATTATTATTCATTAGAATTTCCTCCTAAATCTATTGTTTTTTCTAATTCAATTTTCGATAAATCTATATCATTTTTAAAATCATCTTTTTTGAATTCTATGGTATCATCAAGATTAATGTTAATAGGAAATATATCTTGGTCATTAGTATTAATATCTTGTAACTCAATCTCATCACCTTTATACATTACTTTCATGATAGTCCTCCATTCTATTTTAATTATATCACAATAATCGACAAAAGTGGATATATTTTTTATTTGCAGTTAAAATTATAAATATAAAAATTTTTGAATTAAAATATGTAATTTATGTAAGATTAGTGTAAAGAAATACACAAATTGTTTCAATAAAAAAATTGAATTATAAATATTGTTTCTTTGTATTAATCTTATAATAGAGGAGGATATTTGATGGAAGAAAAAGAGAATAATGAACAAAAAGTAGAAAAACGTAAAACTAATTGGGTATTTACAATTTTTACATGTATTGCGACTGGAATTATTGTATTTCTTGCTATGAATTTAGGTGATAAAGCAGGAAAAATTATTGATCCTGAAACAAATAAAACATCATCTAATGTTACAAGCAATAGTAATAGTGATGAGGCTAATAGTAATGAAATAAGCAATGAAAATAGTGATGTTAGTAGCAATATTAGTAGTAATGTAACAAGTAATGATACTCAAACAAGTAATGTTACTACAAATAATGTATCAGTTAGAACTTATCGTTTCTTTGGATATACTGGGGATAATGGACCTGATATGTATACTACATTAAAATTATATTTTGATGGTAAGTATGATTTATATGTTAATCAATGTAGTGCTATAGGTAAATATAGTGGAACATATAATGAAACAAATTCTAATATATCTTTAACTGGAAGTAAAAATATTACATTTACAAAAGAGGACAATGGTAATAGTTTAAAATTTAATCAATCAGACCTTAGTTCTTGCTCTTCAAATGGTGGTACTTTTGGGTTAGAAAGTCATATGTTAGGAGATTAGTTTTATAAAGCTTATTATTGAAATAGCAAAAAAATGCTATTTCTTTTTTATTAAATGAAAAGTAAATATATAAAAAAATGAAGAAAATAACAAATTTTATAATATTTATGGTAAAATAACTATAAGTACACTAGTACAAGGAGGAATAAAAAATGGTTGAAGCATTAAGTGATGAAATGATTGAGAAAATGAATAAATATTGGAATGCTGCCAATTATTTATCTGTTGGACAATTATATTTATTAGATAACCCATTATTAAGAGAACCTTTAAAATGGGAGCATATAAAGAAAAAAATAGTAGGACATTGGGGAACAGTACCAGGTCAAAATTTTATATATACACATTTAAATAGAGTAATAAATAAATATGGATTAGATATGATTTATATATCTGGTCCAGGTCATGGTGGAAATTTTATGGTTGCTAATACATATTTGGAAGGAACATATAGTGAAGTATATCCAAATATAAGTCAAGACCTACATGGAATGAAAAAACTTTTTAAACAGTTTTCTTTTCCAGGAGGAATATCTAGTCATGTAGCACCTGAAACACCTGGTTCAATAAATGAAGGTGGGGAACTTGGTTATTCCTTATCGCATGCATTTGGTGCTGTATTTGATAATCCTGATTTAATAGCTACTTGTGTTGTTGGAGATGGAGAAGCAGAAACCGGACCTTTAGCAACTGCATGGCACTCTAATAAATTTTTAAATCCAAAAACAGATGGAGCTGTGTTACCTATATTACATTTAAATGGATATAAAATAAGTAATCCTACAATATTGTCACGTATATCAAAAGATGAATTAATAGACTTATTTGAAGGATATGGTTGGAAACCTTATTTAGTTGAAGGATCAGAACCAAAATATATGCATAAATTAATGGCTGCAACATTAGATAAAGTAATAACTGATATATTACAAATACAAAATGATTGTAGAAATTCAGAAACAAATGAAGTAAAAAGGCCAAAGTGGCCAATGATAATATTAAGAACTCCAAAGGGATGGACTGGACCTAAAATTGTTGATGATAAAGAAATAGAAGGAACATTTAGAGCTCATCAAGTACCATTAGCTATGGATAAAGAAGAACATCTAAAAATTCTTGAAGATTGGTTAAAAAGTTATCATCCAGAAGAATTATTTGATGAAACAGGAAGATTAATTCCTGAATTAGCAGCACTTTGTCCAAAAGGAAAAAGAAGAATGGGAGATAATCCACATGCTAATGGAGGAATGTTACTAAAGGATTTGAGATTACCTGATTTTAAAGATTATAAATTGGATATACAAAAACCAGGAGAAATTGAAGCAAGTGATATGACAGAACTTGGAAGATTTGTTCGTGACATATTCCCATTAAATGAAGAAAGCCATAATTTCCGTATATTTGGTCCAGATGAGACAATGTCTAATAGATTAAGTGCAGTATTTGAAAAAACTAATCGTACATGGAATAATCAAACTTTACAAAATGATGAATTCTTATCGGTTGATGGAAGAGTAATGGATTCTATGCTTAGTGAACATTTATGTGAAGGTTGGCTAGAAGGCTATTTATTAACTGGTAGACATGGATTCTTTGCAAGTTATGAAGCATTTATACGTATAGTAGATTCAATGTTTAGTCAACATGCAAAATGGTTAAAAGTAACACATAATTTACCTTGGAGACAGGATATAGCTTCATTAAATTACATATTAACATCAAATGTTTGGCAACAAGATCATAATGGTTATACTCATCAAGATCCTGGATTTTTAAATCATGTTCAAACAAAAAAAGCTGATATAGTTAGAATGTATTTGCCTCCAGATACTAACTGTTTATTATCTGTATTTGATCACTGTATTAGAAGTAAAAACTACATAAATGTAATAATTGCATCAAAACATTTAAGACCACAATGGTTAACTATGGAACAAGCAATAAAACATTGTACACAAGGTATAGGTATATGGGATTGGGCAAGTAATGATGCTTCAAGTGAACCAGATTTAGTAATGGCATGTTGTGGAGAAACACCAACACTTGAGTCTCTAGCAGCAGTTACAATATTAAGAAAAGAAATACCAGAGTTAAAAATAAGATTTATAAATGTAGTTGACCTTATGAAATTACAGGCACAAACAAAACATCCACATGGTCTTTCAGACAATGATTTTGATTTATTGTTTACTAAGGATAAACCTATAATATTTAACTTCCATGGATATCCAAGTTTGATACATGAACTTTTATATTACAGAACAAATCGTAATTTACATGTTTCAGGATATAATGAAGAAGGAACTATAACAACACCATTTGACATGCGTGTTCAAAATCAGATAGATCGTTTTAATTTAGTAATTAAATGTATAAAATGCTTACCAGAACTTGGTAATAAAGGGGCATATTTAGTACAAAAAATGAATGATAAATTAGTTGAACACAAACAATATATACATGAAAATGGAGTTGATTTACCAGAAGTTGTAAATTGGAAATGGGATTTGTAAAATAAAAAAAAGAATAATTTTATTATTAAGTTTATTTTTAGTAATAATTAACTATTTATTGGTATTAAATTTAAGCACTAAAAATGTAGTAAAAGAAAAATACATTAGTGAGCAAATAAATAAAAATGTATCTATTATACAACTTATATATTCAAAATCATTTGATAAGAATGAGGAAATAGTAGATATAAGAAAAAAAATAAGAAGATTATATACTGTTAATTCATTTTTTAATGTTGATGAAAAACAATTAGATAGAATTATTAATTCTAAAATATTTAAAGATACTTTCGTCAAAATTTCTATGAATATTATTAATAGTATTAAAGATAATAGTGATTGTCCAATATTTAATATTGATGATTATAATTATATTGTAGATAATAATATAGATAGAGTATTAGATGAAATAAATATAGATGTATTAAAAAATAATAAAGAAACTATTGTTAAAATATTAAAAGATATTTATGATAATCATTTTGATGATATACCAAATACTAAAGACGTAAAAAAATATATAAAAGGTTATAACATTATACACTTTGTAACTAATGAAAATATAAGAATTATATTAATTATATTAGACATAATATGCCTTATAACTTTAGTTTTAATTGAATACAATATTAGTGTTCTATTAACTTTGTCAAAAATAATTATTTGTTGTACAGGTATGTTTATTATAACTAATATAATAGTATATACTTATTCAATGTCTTTTATAAATGAATGGTCATTTATTAAGCATATTATTAATTATTATAACAATACTATAATTTATTATGAAATTATATTTAATACTTTCTTAATATTATTTATTATAACTTATAAAATAGTAAAAAAAGCTTATAAAGAAAAAATATCTTTATAAGCTTTTAATATCCTTTTATACCATCTAAAGAATCATCATTATCTATAAATTCTTGAACATCTATTGTAGTAAATTTACTTTTAGAGTTTCTTATTACAATTCTACTAATACCTGCATTTATAATCATTCTTTTACATAGTGCACAAGGTCTAGCATTTTCAACATATTTTTTTGAATTATATTCTTTTCCTACTAAATATAGTGTTGAGTCTATCATTTTATTTCTTTCTGCACTTATTATTGCATTTTGTTCTGCATGTACACTTCTACATAATTCATATCTTTCTCCTCTAGGAACATTTAATTTTTCACGTGTACAATAATTTAAATCACAACAATTTTTTCTACCACGTGGTGCTCCTACATAACCAGTTGAGAGTATTTCATCGTTTTTAACTATAATTGCACCAAAATTTCTTCTTAAACAAGTACCTCTTTCAAGTACTGATTCAGCAATATCTAAATAGTAATTATCTTTATCAATTCTTTTTGCCATATATATCTCATCCTTCTTTTAGTTTATTATAACATTTATGTTTTTTTAAATAAAGTATCAATAATTAAAAATAGTATGGGAAATATTTTGAATAACATGGTTAAATTATTTCCCAAAATTTATAATTATGAAATCTTTATAATGTTTTAATTTAGTTTTAAATATGTTATAATTATGTTATATAAGATAGTAGATAGTAATAGTGAAAGGATGTATGTTTGTGAATAAATTATTATTTAAGAAGATATTTTTTATTATCTTAATGATTCCTTTAGTATTTTTATCCTTGCAAAGGGTAAATGCATTAGAGGAAAGTAAAGAATATACTATTACAGTTAAACATAATGATAACATGAGAGATTTTAAAGATGGTCAATTTTCAGCGTATCAATTGTTTAAGGGTAGAGTAAATAGTGATAAAGATGACCAGTTAAGCGATATAGACTGGGGTGAAGGTGTTAATGGTAAAGAACTTGTTGAAGCATTGAAATCTGATGAGACATTAAAGGAAGATTTTAAAGATTTAGATAAAAATGTCAATCAAGAAAATTACATAACAAATGCAGCTGAACAAGTCGCATTAGTTTTACAAAGTAAAGAAGATGATGCAAATTTTCTAAGAAAATTTGCTAGAATTGTAAAAAATCATTTGACTGAAAAAAAGAAATCATCTTCAATTGATGGAGAAAATGCCAAAATTACAGTGTTTAATCCAGGATATTATATTGTTATTGATGAAGATAATAATACAGATGATGAAAATAATGCTATATCTGATTTTATATTAGAGGTATTAAATGATAAACAAGTAAATGTAAAAGCAGATATTCCAACAGTGAAAAAAGATATTATAACTGGTGATTCAACTACAAAGGGAACAACATTAAATATTGGAGATACAGTTAATTTTAAATTAACAGGTACTGTAGCTGATAACTATGCTGATTATGAAACATATGAATATATATTTCATGATACTCTAAGTAAAGGATTAACATTGGATGAAAAAAGCATAAAAATAACAGTTGATGGAAAAGAAGTAACAAGTGATAAGTATGATTCAAAAACAGAATCTAATGGCGAAACATCTTTAACAATAACATTTTCTGATTTAAAGAAAATATCAGATGTTAAATCCAGTAGTAAAATAGTTGTAGAATATTCTGCAACATTAAATGATGAAGCAATATATGGTTATTCAGCAAATACAAATACAGTTTATGTTGAGTATTCAAATGACCCTAACGATAAAGATAAAAAGGGAAAAACTGTAACTGATATTGTAAATGTTTATACATTTGCTTTAGATATATTAAAAGTTGATAAAGACGACATATCAAAAACACTTGAGGGTGCAGAATTTATATTATATACAAAAGACGGAGAAACTAAGAAGTATGCTAAATTTAAAGAAGTAAATGAGACAGAAGATATAAAGACTAGATTATTTGATGGATGGGTAGAAAATATAGACGAAGCTACTAAATTAACAACAGATGAAAACGGAAAAATTTCAGTAGCAGGTTTACAAGCAGGAACATATTTCTTGGAGGAAACAGAAGCTCCAATTGGATATGATACGTTAAAAAAAGATGTAGAAATTACTATTAAGGCTAAAATAAATGAACTAGGAAAATTAGAAACTAGTGATGGAATAAGTACAACAAGTGTATCACCTAGTACTATAAAAGTAGAAGAAGATGGAACTATAAGTTTAACAATACCTAACCGTTACTCTACAATATTACCTAGTACTGGAGGTATAGGAACTATAATATTTTATGTATTAGGTTCAGTATTACTAGTTGGTGCATCTGGATATTTAATATATAGTAAAGTTAAAAATAAATAATATATTAACTATGAAGAAAATAAAAAATTTATTAGCACTAATAATCCTTATTATAGGTTTAGGATTGATATTATATCCTACAATTAGTAATTATATTAACTCTAGTAAACATCATAAGGCTATTATTCAGTATAAAGAAGATATAAAAAAAATAGATAGTACAGAATATAATAAAATATTAGATGATGTACGTAAATATAATGAATTACTATATAATAGTAATATTAAACTAGATGAATATAAAACAGGAAAAGATTTAAAATATACAGAACTATTAAACATTAACTCAACTGGAATTATGGGATATATTGAAATACCTAAAATAAAAATAGTATTACCAATATACCATGGAACAAGTGAAGAAGTATTACAAAAAGGTGTTGGACACCTTGAAGGATCATCAATACCAATAGGTGGAGAAAATACACATAGTATTATTTCTGGACATAGGGGACTTCCTTCTTCTAAATTATTTACTGATATAAACAAATTAAAAATAGGGGATACATTTACTATTAAAGTATTAAATGAAACATTAACATATAAAGTTGATCAAATAAAAACAGTAGAACCAGATGAAGTTGGACTATTAACAATAGAAAAGGGAAAAGATTATTGTACACTTGTAACTTGTACACCATATGGAATAAATACACATAGACTATTAATTCGTGGTCATAGAATAGAAACACCAGAAAATGAAAATAATACGGAATTAATAGATAAATTGGAAAAAGAAAATAATTATATACTAATAATTACTTGTATATTAATTAGCTTATTAGTTATATCTTTGCTAATACTAAAAATACTTAAGAAGAAAAAAGTTTAATATAGTAATGGAGGTTTTTTATGAAAAAAATATTAATGAATTTTATAATATTTGTTATAACAATATTACCTATATCAGTATTTGCAATTGAAAATGAAGGGTCAATTAGTGTATCATTAAAATATGATGAAAAACCAGTTAGTGGAGTAGAATTTACATTATATAAGATTGCATCATATGATAATGATAAATTATCAAATACTGATGATTTTAAAAATTATGAATTAACTTTTGAAGATATAACTGATGAAAATACAAATACAATTATTGAAGAATTATTAAAATATATTAATGAAAATGAAATAAAATGCTACGATAATATGAAAACAAATTCTAATGGAATGTTGACATTTAGAAATTTAGAAAAGGGTATATATTTAGTTGTGGGAAATAATATGAATAGTGAAGATGGAAAAAGTGTATATATTTCCCAACCAAGTTTAGTAACTATTCCAACAAAAGTAGAAGATGAAGAATCTTATGGAGTTATAATAGAACCAAAATGTGATTATAGAGACTATATAGAAACTTTAAAAGTAATTAAAAAATGGGATGATGATAATAATCCAGATAGACCAAAAGAAATAACAGTACAATTATTAAAAGATGGGAAATTATTTGATGAAGTAGTATTAAATGATGAAAATAATTGGCAGTATTCATGGGAAAACTTAATATCATATAATTATGAAGTTAAAGAACAAAATGTTCCAAAAGGATATACAGTATCAGTTGAATATAAAGATTATGTATTTAATATTACTAATAGTATGAAGAAATTAGAAGCAAGTTTACCAAATACTGGACAATATTGGATACCTGCAATTTGTTTATTAACTATAGGTATATTATTTATAATTATTGGTTGTAAAATAAAAAAAGATGAAAAAAAAGATTAGATATTTATTAATAATTGTTGGATTATTAATGATAATACTTGGAATAGGGTGGATAGGATATAATTTTTTAGATGATTATAGAGCAGGTAGTAAGTCAAAAGATATATTAAATACAATAAATAATGAAAAAGAAAACATTAATTATAATAGTATAGATTCTAATAATAATACTATTCCTAAAATAAAAATAGATAATTATGAATACATTGGGGTTATAAAGATACCGAAAATAGGCATAGAACTCCCTATAATAGATAGTTATAGTGAAAGTAAGATGAAAACTTCTCCATGTTTATATAGTGGCTCTATAGAGCAAAATAATATGATTATAGCAGCTCATGCATATAGATCTCATTTTGGTAAACTTAAAAATTTATCTATAGGCGATGAAATAATATTTGAAGATATATCTGGAAATATTTTTAAATATTCAGTATCAAAAAAAGAAATTTTATTATCATCTGATACAGAAAAAATGAATGAAGGAGATTGGAATTTAACTTTATTTACTTGTACTTTAAGTGGTAATAAAAGAGTTACAATACGTGCTAAAAGAAAATAAAAAATCAAGGATTTCCTTGATTTCTTTTTTTAACAATGTTTTTTCTTTCTAGTGTAAATAAATATTATTGTAGAAATTGTTAATAATATACCTCCAATAATATAGAATATTGTTGTACCAATACCACCAGATTCTGGAAGTGATACTGGAGAAGCATTAACAAATTTCCATTTATCTTCTGTGTTAGCTGTTACTTTTCCATTGTAACTAGATTCTTTAGTTTTAAATTCACTATTTAATGTTACAGCTTTTAAATCATAATCATGTTTATTTGTTTCTTCTATAGTATATTTTGTATTTTCAGGTATATTACCTAAAGTAATTTTTTCTTCATGTTTTAATTTGAATGTTCCTGTAACAGAATTTTTTTCTTTATTTTCTGTCCAAGTTACTTTGTTATTTATTTCCTTGTCATTTTCTTTTACAGTAATTTTATCAGGCTCTATTGGATTTTCAACAGGAGATGTTAAATTTATAGTGAATTCAAATTCTAAATCTTTATCAACATTTTTTCCAATAGCTTCTTTTTCAATTGAAATACTACCAGTAGGTACTTCTTCTACTTTTACTTGGAATAATGCATATCTACTATCTGTATATGTCTTTGTATATTCATATGCAGTACCAAGTTGTGCTTCATTTCCATCAGCATATGCTTTATAATTTACCGCATGTTCATTATCAGTTCCTTTATTAAACAAAGTTTGATTTTCGTTAGTTATTTCAATATTTTTTATATCGCCAAACTTTAATAGTGATGATCCTGGATTAGTTTGTCCGTTTTCTTCTAATGTGTAAACTCCAATAGGTAATCCATATGTTTTAGCATAGTCATAATCATCTTCATAAGAAATATTTGCTGTTACAAGTTCTGGTGTTTGATTATTTGTATTTGAATTATTGTATGTTGCTGTTAATGTTCCAACTTTATCTTTTTTGCCATCTTTTCCATATTCTCTGTATAAATCTGCTGAATAAGTAATTTCTTTACCATTTAATATTTCTTTATCTTTTTCATCAAGCTCCATTTGTAAAACGATATCACCACTTACAATATTTGTTGTATAATTTCCTGTAAGAATTGTTTCTTTATTTACTTCTTCTCCAACAACTGGCTTATATTCACTATCCCAGTCATATATTTTATCATCTTTCTCTTTTTCTTTAACTAATTCATTTGTTAAATCTTCTCTACTATTACTATTAGTACTAATAGCTTTTACTTCACTATTTATAGGAAGTGCAGTATATGTTACTGAAAGACTTGAACTTCTTGTATCTGTATCTTTTGTAATTCCATCAACAGGGTAATCTTTAGTTCCTTTATTCCATATGTAAGTTAAATTTCCTAAATTATCTTTTTTATGTTCTTCTGTTCCTGTTTGATTGTGTTTTTCACCTTCGTTAGAATCAGGTAAATAATAATAATCTAAGTTTAAACCAGACGAATTGCCATTTACGATTTTCTTTGCAAGTTCGTCAAGCGAATCAGAATTTTCTTTTAAATTTGAGTATCTTTCCAAATATTCCCAGTAGTATATAGTATATTTATTATCAGTTGTTTTTTCTTTAGTTTTAGTAGCTATTTTTTGTATTATACTATTTTCAGTTAATTCTTCTCCCATATAAATTGTTTGTTCATCATTTAAGTCTCCTTTATTTGGAGTAACATTTACTGTAACTCTTGGAAAACCTTTAGAAGGGTATTCATTTAGAAGTTTTTCATCAGTTGCCTCATCCGAAGTAACTCTTATTGCTTTATCAGTACCAGAAGAAGCATTTTTATCTTCAGATGAATATACATAATTCATTTTTTCATCATGTCCAGCAGTTAATACTGCGTTTCCTCCAATAAAATCATCTTTAGCTCTTACAGTAATTCTAGCGTTCCAAACAGCTAATCTATCTGCCTCTAATGTACAACCAGGAATAGTTTGTTTATCCCAAACAAGGTAATACATATCTTTATTCTTATCATAATATAATTTTGCATTTCTAGCAGTTTTATCTACATCACTATCATTAGATAAAGTAATTTCTTGTGATTCACTATCTGACAAAGTATATTTTGTATTACTATTTACTAGTACATTTCCTTCGCTATTTAAGTGCCATACATTATTATTTGCATCTACTAAGTCAAAACGTGGATCAATATAGTCTTTTACAGAATAATTATCTAAGTTATCAGTTATTTGAGAAAGAATATCATTAGTAAATATATTTGTAATTTCATCAACAGAATTTCCTTTTGTATCTCTATTTTTTAATTCTTCTGTTGAATAGAAATAACCATCTTTTTTTTCGCCTTCTTCACCAGTTCCAGAAAGCTCCATTAAAAATTTTTTAGCTAAATCATAGTCATCTTCATCACTATCTGGATCATTTTTTACAGGACCACCAGGAAGTAAAACTGTATATATAGTATATCCATCATCTTTTAATTCATTAGCTAGTTCAATTGCTTTATTGTTTTCTTCTGAAGATTCTGAATTATATTCATTATCTTTTCCATCAGTAAATATAATTATATATTTATTTTTTGACTTTTCATCTACTGTATCACTTAAGTTGTCTTTAAAAGCTTGTAATCCAGTCCAAGTATATGTTCCTCCTGTTAATCCATAGTTATATTGTCTTAATCCACTTTCACTAAATGTGAAATCTAGGAATCCACCATTATTTTCTCCTCTATCTAAGGATAGCATACTACTACTTTCTTTTGTATCATCTGTCCAATCAAGTAAGACTAATTTACTTAAATCACCAGCCATATTATTTGTACTAAAACGTACAGCTGAAACTTCACTACCAGGTGATTCTTCTCCTAATTTTGTTACAAATGATCCTAATGCTCTTTGTAATACTTCAGCTTTTGTATAATTTTCATCTTCACTTACATAAACATATGATGTTCCAATATTTTCTTGCTTTGTACCAGACATAAAGAAACAACGTAAATACCCGTCTTCATCTATGTAAAATTTTATTGCAGTATCCTCATCTGGTTCATATACCTTTTCAGTTCCTCCACCTTCTAATGATTTATCATGATTTTCAGGTAAAACAATTTCATCAGTAAATTCTATTTTTTCTTTTTTTGATGTTGAAATTCCGACAAGTGATTTTGATGTATTTATTTTTTCATTAAAAATTGATGAATAATCACTTCCTTGATTTATGTAATACCATCCTTTTTCTGAATCAAATTTTTTATCAATCATTCCAACTATTTGTTCATTTTCAATTGCGACTTCTTTTTCAGTAGTTTTTTCAGTTGTTAATTTTTGTATTTCATCAGTACTTAGTGCACTGTCAAATACATAAACATCATCAAGTATAATATCTGCACCATTATAATTATCTTGGATTCCATTAAAAACAATATTATGTTCATTTATAGTAACTTCTTTTTCTTTATTTTTAGCTTCATCAGATGTTTCGAGCTTTCCATTTAGATATGTTGTAAGTTTTCCACCTTTATAAACGTGAGTTATATAATTTTTTGTCGTACTATTGAATACATTGTTATAATTTAAAGCGTTGTCTCCAGACCCATTTCCAATAGTTCCTTTATATCTGTTTTTACTTGAATTTCCGGCTCTATAAGTTCTTAAATAATTATTATTTGATGAAGTATCTGTATTTCCTATATACAATATTTCTGCACTTGTATTTTCATTATTTGATTGATCTTTACTATTTTCATTTTCAATTTTTGTTAAAGTATAGGAAATTGTAAATTCATCTCCTTTAGGAACGGCATCAAGAATTATTCCAGATGTAGATTTTGTTAAATTGAATCCATTAGAATCCATTTTAAATCCAGTATGAGATGTTGGCCAACCTGTTTCAGCATCTTTTCCTTCAAATTTTCTCATTTCAGTTAAGGAAATTTGGTCAACTTCTTTTGCATATTTTCCAGTTACGCTATTTAATAACCAATCTCTGTTAGTGCTTAAATCGCCATCATTAGGATAGTCGCCTCTTGTAAAGCTATAATATCCAATTAGGGAATTTTCATCATCTAATTCAGTGAAGTAGTTCTGTGTTGTTGTTATTGGCTTTGTTTCTTTTCCGTCCCAATATCCAATTGGAACATATTCTTTTGTTGCATCACGACTATCATATATGTAATATGTGTAATCGCTAATTCCAAGGTGAGAATCATCTACGTTGTGCTCATCTAAAATTAGACTAATTTGGTTATCGTCAAGAAAATACTTTTCCCAACCTGAGTTAGTAGCAATTGTCTCAGCCTCACTCTTTTTAATTTCTTTATCAGTTAATTCTTTTAATTCAGATTCATCTAAATCTAGGTCTTTTATATTTATTGCCTTTGGATCATCTGAAGTAAATGCCATACTTCCAGAAGCATCTAGTATTAATCCTACTGTAGGAATATCTTTATTTGTAAACCATGATTCTAAATCTATATTAAATGTTCTTCCATCATCGTATTTTTCGTTAACACTTGCTGTTCTATCTGTATGTAATCCCTCAAGTGTACTATAAACCTTAGTTTTTATCGCATTTTTTTCATCATTTAAATTAGAATTTGCATCTATAGGATTACCTTCTTCATCTTTAACTACATCACCAATTTTATGATTATCATCATTTGTTGTATAAGTATATACGAATGCGGTATCTTTTTCATCACTTCCAGTACTTTCCGATGTTCCAAATACTGCTTCATCATCAGAACCAGCTACCATTAGGTTCTCTGCAGAATAGAATACATGTGCTTTAGCTAAGTGTACATTTTTATTATATGTTATAGTTATTTTATCATCACCAGAAGTATCTACTGTACTATGTCCAGCTGATACAGAAAATCCAGAAAGATGTTCTAAAGGTTTTCCATCACTTCCGTTTACTGGATTTACTTTAAGAGTGATAGTTCCAGAGCCTGAATCTACATTTTCAATATAATCTGATTTGGAATTATCTTTAATCTCTTCTAATTTCTTATCTTTATATACATAGAATATATGGCTGCCATTTTTTTCAACAATATATCCCTCTATAATTAAAAAGTGATTACCGTTTGATTCTTCAGTTTCATATTCCTTACTATCTGGAGAGACAGTATGCCAATGTCGAATGATAAAGTGCAGAGCATTACTTAAATCTATCTTATTATCCTCTGCTAATAATCTTGGCATACCACTAAAATAAGTAAGAATAATTGCTATACAAAGTACTAATGATAAAATTTTTTCTTTAAAATTTTTTATTTTCATTCAAACTCCTCCAATATATACTCTAGACATAAACTTGTCTGTTTTATTAGTTTTTTTACTTTACACATAATTGGTTTACACTCTTTATTATGTATATAATTTCACCATTATAATTATATATTACCCCATATATTTTGTCAATTTAAAAAAGTATAATAAAACATTATTATTAATTGTAAAAAAGTGTAAAAAAATAGGTAAATATTTACCTATATTAAAATTTATTATTTATTTGTTTATCTAGTGCTAAACGCAATAATAGATTTTTATCTCCACCTAAACTATCATTTTTATTTATTCTTTGTTCTTCATCATCTAATTGATATACAGAAACTGTATTTATTATGATAGGTGAAAATATTTTATTATAGTCATCTATACTCATAAATGCATTATGTGATAAATCTAATACACCATCTTCTATATTAATAAATGAATGATAGTGTTTTCCATAAAATGTACGATCTATTAAACATGTACTAGCACTTAAATATTTATTTGATTTTATAAATGATAAACAACAGTTATGACATTCTCCATAATTTATTAATCTTGAAATATATGGAAATATATCTAATGCTTTATATACTTTAACTGAACCATAAAGTGTATCAAGTTTAATATAATTTGATTTTTTTGAGTAATTTATTAGTGAAGGCATTCCTTCTAAATATTCTATTCTATTCTATTTTTTAAACATGTATTAGCAATTATAAATTGTAATTCTGCATGATAACTATATTTAAATTCTTCAATTATTCTTATAACATGTGGTCCAAGTTGACTTCTTAATAACCAAAATAATTTATCTGAATTACTATATTCTTCTGGAAATTCAAAATATGTATTTAGACTAATTTGTAAAATTAATAATACTTTATTTATAATTTCTTCATTTATATAATATCCTTCTTGTTGAATTTCATTAAATGTTTTCTCATATATATTTTCTTGCATAAAAATTACCCCTTCTTTGAGAGTGTATGTTAACATTATAATATTTCATTGTCAAATTATATTAGATATAAATTTTGTAAATAAATTAAAGTATGATATAATCTTAAAAGAAAAGGAGAGATTACTATGTTTAGTATTAACCACGTTATTATGTATACATTGGTAGTCACACCTGCATAAACTATAAAAAATAGTAATTAGCAGGTGTGAGTTTTTGTCATGCCTGCATCCGCCATACGGATGCTCCGTGTGGTTTTTTAATGTAAAAATTAAAGGAGAGATTACTATGATAGATATTAGTTTAAATAAAGTAACAGTAAATTATGGATATAAAGATGTTTTAAAGGATATATCACTTGAAATCAGTAAAGGAGAAATTGTTTCACTAATAGGTCCTAATGGTTCTGGAAAGACAACTATTTTAAAATTAATTATGGGTATTGAAAAGCCTGATACTGGTGCAATTTCAATAAGAAAGAATGCTACTATAGGTTATTTAGATCAAATGATAAATATAGAAAAAGAAGATTATAAGGTTAAAGATATATTATATAGTAGTGTAAAAAATATAATAGATATTGAAAATAAATTAAAAAACTACGAAGAAAAAATGACAAAAACAAAAGGTAAAAAATTAGAAAAAATAATAGTTAAATATACTAATTTACAAGAAAAATTTATGAATTTAGGTGGATATGAAATAAATGAAAAAATTGGAAAAATAGTAGATGGATTCAATATAGGACACTTAATAGATTCATACTATAATAACTTATCTGGTGGAGAAAAAAGAGTTGTATCTTTTGCTACACTTATGATTAATAATCCAGATATATTACTTTTAGATGAACCAACTAATCACCTGGATATTCAAACTTTAGAATGGTTAGAAAAATATTTAAAAAAGTATAAAGGTACAGTATTATTAGTATCACATGATAGATATTTTTTAGATAAAATATCTAATAAAACAGTTTTATTAGAAGATGGACATTTAGATATATATTATGGAAATTATTCGTACTTTTTAGAAGAAAATGAAAAAAGAGTAATGCTTGATTTTAAGGATTATAAAGATCAGCAAAAAAAGATAAAAGCAATGAAAGAAAGTATAAAGAAATTAAGAGAATTTGGAACTTTAGGAGATAATGAAGCATTTTTTAAAAGAGCTAAATCAATAGAGAAAAGATTAGAAAAAATGGAGAAAATAAGTAAACCAAAAGAAAAAAGTATAATACCTTTAGAATTTAATGTAGGTAATAGATCAGGAAATGATGTATTAGTAATAAATAAGTTAAATATTAAGTTTGATAATAGAATAATATTTGAGAATGCTAATATGACGATAAAATATAAGGAACATGTATGTTTACTAGGTCATAACGGTAGTGGAAAAAGTACTTTAATAAAAGAAATAATAAATAATAATAACAGTATTAATATAGGTACAAATATAAATATAGGTTATATTTCACAAAATATTACTTTTGATTCAGATGAAACAATATATGAAATTGCTAGAAAAAATTATAAAGGGGAAGAATCACATTTAAGAAGTGCATTATTTAAATTCTTATTTACAAAAAATACTATTAGTAAGAAGGTATCTAAATTATCTGGTGGTGAAAAAGTTAGACTTAAATTATTTTGTTTAATGCAAAAGGATATTAATTTCTTAATATTAGATGAACCTACAAATCATATTGATATAACAACAAGAGAGATATTAGAGGATACATTAAATGAATATAAGGGTACAATACTTTTTGTATCACATGATAGATGTTTTATTAATAAGATTGCTACTAAGATAGTTAGTATTGAAGATAATAAATTAGTTGAATATATTGGTAATTATGATGATTATAAGGAAACTATAAATAGGGTATATAAAAACAACTGAGTAAATAATATTTGCTCAGTTTTTAATTTGTAACTAAGAAATGTTTAGTTCTGATAGTATAATTTTTATATTTTCTTCAGTTGATTTTAATCCATCCAATACTATTTTATTACACTTTAAATTTTCAAACCATTCTATTATTTCAGATTCATTTCTTTTAGATATTTTATTAAAGAAACTATTCTCTTTCTCATATAAATCACCATTTTCAAGAATTCTGTCTTTAAATTGTTTATACGATCTTTCTTTTACTCTTTTTAATCTTGTTTCTTTATCTAATCTAATAAGTATAGCAAAATCATACATATCATTTAAATTTCCATAATCACCTTTACATGCCGTAAAGATAATATTGTTATATTTATTAAAATCTTTTTCTATATTTTTTACTACTTCATCTTTTGATATTGAACTTTCATATTTATAATCATTATTATCAACAAAATAATAATCTTCAATATCTATGTGTTTATAGTTTATAATATCTGCTAGCTTTCTTCCTAATGTAGATTTACCACTACCATTTAAACCGCAGATTACTATTTTTCCCATCTAATTACTTCCTTTCAATTAATTAGAAGAATGATTAATATATAATTGTTTTTTGTCATTTGCTCTATTTAACAATAGGATTGTTGTATCATCAAATTCACCATTATAAAATTTTTTATTACTTCTTCAAAAACAGTTATCTGTGGATTAGCACAATAAAATAATGTCATAAAAAATCTTACTTTTAAATCATCTGGATAACCTAATACTTCTGTTGTATTATTAGTATTTAAATTTAACAGTTCTTGAGATATTTGAATTAAATTATTTTTAAAATATTCATTATTCAAATATAATATAGCTTCTGTAAGACCTTCAACTCCATAATATTCAACCATAGAACTTGAACCCAAACCTTTAAGTTGTGGAAATATATACCATGACCAATGAGTAAGTTTTTTTTCATTTTGAATTTCTTTAAGAGCTTTATCATAATCTTTTTTTTGAGCTGTTATAAATCTATCTAAATTATTCATATTATATTCCTAGTAATCAATAATATTGATTATTAATCTATTTAATATTATAAAGAAATAAAACTGATTGTCAATGATGTAATTCAAATTAGTATACATCAATAAATTTTTTATAATCTCTAATATATAATAAGGATGAATATGTATTGTAAAAAAAGAACTGATATCTCTATCAATTCTATATGTATTTAAAGGTTTAGAACCTTAATAATCGTAACACGATAATATTGATAAAAAAATAAAATGGCAGGGGTAGCAGGAGTTGAACCCACATCAGCGGTTTTGGAGACCGTTATTCTACCATTGAACTATACCCCTGTGTCATTAACAAGTAAAATTATATCACATTTATTCAAATAATACAATATTAAACATATAATATACTGGGTGATAGTTTGATTATTAAGTATACAAATAATGAAAGGGATTTACTTGCAAGACTAATGCGTGCAGAAGCATTAGGTGAAGGTGGACTTGGTATGCTAATGGTAGGTGATGTAGTTGTAAATAGAGTTTTAGCAGACTGTCTTACATTTAAAGATATAAACACATTAACTAAAGCTATATACCAATCACCTGGTGGATTTAGTGGATCTAATAGTTCACTTTTTAATGGTAATCCTACATCTAAGGAAAGAAATCTTGCTGATAGAGTATTAAAGGGTGAATATTATTATCCTGCTACTAACTCATTATGGTTTTATGCAACTAGTGGAAATTGTAGACAAAATTGGTATGATCAGTCACTTGCAGGAAAATATAAAAAACACTGTTTTTATCAACCAGATATTGGTGTATGTCCTCAAGTAAGATAAATTGACTTCAAAATATTTCAGTGATAGAATACGACTTGGTGGCGGATATGATATCAAGTTGGTCTATTAATGACATTAAATTAAATCTTGAAAATGCAAAATTATCAAATGATGAGGAAAACTTACGTAAAAGAATTGTTTATGCAAATATGTTAAGTGATATGAGTACACTTAAAACAGAACAAAAAGCTAGGATAAGTAAAAATGATTTCTTTAGTAAATTAAACTCTTTTGATATATCATATTTTAATAATAACTTTTTTAAATTAATATCATATATGGCCTCTAAACTTAAAGATATAGATATGGATTTTAAAATAACTTTTACAGATAAAAAAACACCAAGAACTATATTTAGAATGTGTAATGATTTTTATAAAAAAAATAGTAGAGATGATTTAAGTTACTTTAATAAAATAATAAAAACTGATCATTGTATAAATATTACAACATATAACCCTAAACTAAATTTTATAGGTAGAAGTTATATAATATCTAATAATGAATATTATATGCTAATTAATGGACATAACTATTTAGAAGATTGTGCTACTATAATACATGAAAGTAAACATATAGAAATGCATATGAAAGGATATAATAATGGTATAGCTTTATACCAAGAATTACCATCTATATTATATGAATTTTTTATGATAGATTATTTATCTAATACAGACTCTAATAAGTCTGAGGCAGCATTACTCAGAATGAGAAATATTGATAAATATATTGATATGATTAATACTATAAATAAAGAAGCTGAATTTGTAAAAAAGATGATTACTAATTCTTCATTTTATTATAATTTATATGAAAATTATTCTATATATTATGATAAATATGATTTAGAAAATATATATAATTTACTAGATAGTGGTTATTCACAAAGATATATTGGAGTTATTATTTCCTTTGTAGTAGCACTTGATATATATTTAAGTAGTAAACAGAATAATGTAAATAATATAATATCTGGTTATTTATTTGGTATATATAAATTAAAGCCATCTATAATAGATAAAATATTAGAATATATTATTTCAATGTATATACCATATGAAGAAGAAATACGAAAAAAACAGAAAATACTATTGACAAAACACAACATATAGGCTATAATCAAGTGGTAATATTAATTTGTTACCCATGGGGGATTAGCTCAGCTGGCTAGAGCACTTGCCTTGCACGCAAGGGGTCACGGGTTCGAATCCCATATCCTCCACCAGATTGATAGTAAACTCGGACTTTTGTAGTTCGAGTTTTAAAATGTTTTAATTTATGCTATATTTTTTGTAGATTTTAACTGATATATATGTCAATTTAGAAAACATACTTGAATTAGAAAAAAGATATTTAATTCTATTAAATATAAAATATTGTATTAATAATAAATTCTATATATAATAGTTAGATAGAAATGAGGGTTTCTATGAAAAATTACAAAAAATATATATTTGATTTAGATTATACATTACTAATTCCAGACTGGTCTAAAGAAGATGATTATTTTAAAAAGTATATATCATTAGAACAGCAACAAGAGTTTTTTAAACAAAAACAATCTATATTAAATAAATATGAATTAGAATTTCCAAGATATGATTTAAAAACATTGAGTAATTTTTTCAAAGATTATGGATTTGATGTAAGTGAAGAGGTTATAAATGGATGGATGATTCATAACAGTGTAAATATAATAGATGAAGTTCCTGATGGTGTTATAGATTTATTAGAATATTTAAAGGAACATAATAAAGAAATAGTAATTCTTACTAGTTGGTTTAGCAAAACTCAAATTCCAAGATTAAAAAGAGCTGGTATATATGATTATATAGATTATGTTATTGCTGGTGATGTTGCTATGAAACCTGATTTAGAATCTTTCAAATTAGCTATTGGAACAACAAATAAAGAAGACTGCATTATGATAGGAGATAGTATTAAAAGTGATAAAATTGGTGCTGAAAATGCTGGTATAGATAGCTATATAATAGATAAAAATCATAGTATGAGGGATTTACTACAAATGATAATAGAGAATAAAGAAAAAATAAAAAAGCTATAAAAAGATTTAATTTTAAACTTGGACTATTATTGTTCAAGTTTTATTTTGGTTAACTTGCATTTGATATGAATTTATAATATAATCTATTTATCAGCGATGATTAAGAGGAGTAATCTTATAGTTTATTTTAGAGAGCTATCATTTGGTGAAAGATAGTATAGACTAAAGATGAAAGACACTTATGAGCTACTTATTTGAAATAGTATTAGAATAAGTCGTATGTAAAACGTTATATTACTAAAGTGATTATATTTTTATATATAATAAATTGGGTGGTACCGCGGATTCAACAGTTATTCGTCCCTTGTGGATGATATAACTGTTTTTATTATATATGAATGGAGGATACTTATGAATAAAATATATTTTAAAGATTTAAATGAACATATTGGAAAAGAAATTATTATTGAAGGTTTTGTTGATAGTATTAGAGATTTACAATATGTACAATTTATAGTTATAAGAGATACTACTGGTAAAGTTCAAGTTACTATAGAAAAAAATGATACTAATAAAAAGTTAAATAAAATTGTATCAGAATTAACTTGTGAAAGTACTATAAAAGTTATTGGAACATTATATCAAAATGAAAAAGTAAAGCTAAATAAAATGGAGTTAATTCCAAATGATATTATAGTAACTAGTAAATGTGCATTAGAATTACCATTAAATTATAAAGATATGTCTTCATCATCAATAGATACAAGATTAAATTATAGATTTTTAGATTTAAGAAATGAAAAAAATTTACTTATGTTTAAAGTCCAGACTTGCTTAATAAATTCGATGAGAGAGTATGTTATTAATAATGATTTTATTGAAATCCATACACCAAAAATCATTAGTGCTGCAAGTGAATCAGGTTCTGAAGTTTTTGAATTAAACTATTTTAATAGAAAAGCTTATTTAGCTCAAAGTCCACAATTTTATAAACAAATGGCAATGTGTGGAGGATTAGAAAAAGTATTTGAGGTAGCACCCGCATTTAGAGCTGAAAACTCTAATTCTTATAGGCATGCTACTGAATTTACATCATTTGATATTGAAATGAGTTATATTGAATCTTTAGAAGAACTTATGGATTTTGAAGAAAATTTATTTATATATTCATTAACTAAAATAAAAGAGAAATATGGTAATGAGATTAAAAATTTATTTAATGTAGAT
This sequence comes from uncultured Bacilli bacterium, assembly GCA_947581765.1. Classification (GTDB taxonomy): domain Bacteria; phylum Bacillota_I; class Bacilli_A; order RF39; family UBA660; genus UBA5578. The sequence continues at coordinate 17,561 of CANPVU010000006.1, read as the reverse complement.
GTAGTAATACCTACAAAACCATTTCCAAGAATTAAATTAGAAGAATTGTATAAAATATTAGAAAAAGAATATAATTTTAAAATGAATTATGAAGATGTAGGAGATATGAATTCTGAATCTGAAAAATTAGCATACAAATATATAAAAGAACAATATGGACATGAGTTTGTATTTATTACAGATTTTAGTGCTAAAAAAAGAGCATTTTATCATAAGAGAGAAAATGGTGTTCCACAAGGAGCTGACCTTATTTGGAAAGGTTGTGAAATTACTACTTTAGCACTTAGAGAACATAGATATGAAATATTATGTAATCAAGCTAAAGAAAAAGGATTATCTAATGATGTAAAATTTTATCTTGAATTTTTTAAATATGGATGTCCACCACATGGAGGATTTGCTTTAGGAGTAGATAGAATAACAATGTTACTTCTTGAAACTGAATCATTAAAAGAAACTATGTTCATATTTAGAGGACCAAATAGAATAGAACCTTAGTATTAAATATATAATGTAATAAAATATATTTAGCAAATTATTATTTCTAAAATAACTATTATAGTATAGATAAATTATCAAGTATATTACAACCAAAAGATTACATAAAAAAAGTAAGATATTTGTTAAAAAAAATATTTATGTTTACACTATAGTCATTTATTAATTAATAAAGTTGAATATTTTTTAGTAAATTTATGATATTATTTTGATAGATTAGTAGCATATAAAAACTAATCTAGTAGGGAGTGTAGACATATGCAATATTTAAAATATCCAACAAAGGTAATGGGAATAAGTCAATCTTATAAGGGAGGTTTTTCACATCTAATTTCATCAACAGGTGATCCAAAATCATATCCTATAGATGAAACTTGTGGTTCAAGTGCACGTGATTATTTTTATGCACCATGTGATTTGTTAATAAAAAGAATTTATGGTGTTGGTAATCGTGGAACTAATACAGTATGGATGGAAAGTAAAGAAAAAGTTAAACTAGCAAATGGTACAGAATCGTATGTAACAATAATGGTTGTACATCCTAATGATGATACTTTAAAACAAATTAAAGTAGGTCAATCATTTAAGCAAAGTGATCCTATGTTTTTAGAAGGAAAAGATGGAAATGCAACTGGATATCACTTTCATATTGAAGTTGCAAATTGTAAATATAGTGAACTTAAAAGTAAAGGATGGTTAAAAAATAGTAAAAATGCATGGGTAATTAGTAATAATGCAATTAAACCTGAAGATGCTTTTTATGTTGATAAATCTTTTACTAAAATAAAAAATTCTGGTGGTTTAACATTTAAAGAAATACCTGTAGAAGTAAAAAATAACAAACCTGTAGAAAGTACTCAGAAATTTAAAATAGGAGACTTGGTAATTATTAATGGTGCATTATATAGTAGTTCTAATTCAAATACATCTATTAATAATGTAACTAATAAAACTACAAAAATAACAAGATATTCTAAAGGAGCAAAACATCCATATAATACAACTGGTGATTTAGGATGGATGGATGAGGCAAGTATTAAGTTAGCACCTAGTATTTCTTCTAGTAAATCGGTAGAATTAAAAGTAGGAGATAGCGTAACTATAATAGCAAGTGGTAATTCTCAAGCAAATGGTAAGGGAATTACATCTAAAGCAATAGGTTCTACTAGAAAAATACTAAAAATTTATAAAGGTAGTGCTTATCCATATCAAGTAGGAGATAAAACTGGGGTAACAGGCTTTTATAAGGAGGTAGCTTTAAAAAAGAAATAATAATAAAACTTTAAGTATGTTATCGTAAAAAAGGTGATATAGATGAAAAGAATAATAGAGAAATTAAATAATTTAAATAAAACTATTTCAACTATGGAATCTTGTACAGGTGGAGCATTAGTAAATGCTATTACTAATATAGAAGGTGCAAGTGAAGTAATTAAATTTAGTGCTATTACATATTCAAATGAATATAAAATAAAAATGGGAGTAGATAGTAACATAATAGATAAATATTCAGTATATAGTATACAAACAGCACGCCAAATGAGTAAAAATATAAGTATTTTTGCTAATTCAAATTATGGAATTGGAATAACTGGTAAATTAAATAGAGTAGATAAAAATAATTTGTATGGTAATGATAATCAAGTATTTATTAGTATATATTCTAAAGATTATGATAAATATTATGATTATGATATTACTGTAGATAAAGAAACTAGAATTATGAATAAAGAAATGGTAATTAATTTTATTATTGATAAATTGTTAGAGATATTAGAATAATTATTATATATATAAGATGTATTTATGCATCTTATTTTTGTTTATTTTATTTACATTTTAATGTATAATATATATTGCTTTAAGTGTAAATATAAAGTATATTTTTCACATTTACATACAATTGATATTTAAATAATAGTATGTTATAATTTTATAATAGAGAAATAGAGAGTAGGGATGTGTATGACAGTAGCTACTGTGTTAGACGCAGTAAGAAAACTTGTTGATATATTACTAGTGTGGTTAGTATTGTATTATATACTTAAGAGTTTACGTAAAAATGTAAAAATGGTTTTATTATTTAAAGGAATAATATATTTAATTGTATTGAAATTAGTAAGTCATTTCTTTAATCTTACGACAATTGATTATTTATTAAATTATGTAATAGAATGGGGAATTTTAGCGCTTATTGTCATATTCCAACCAGAGATAAGAAATGTTTTAGAGCAATTAGGACGTAGTCAATTATTAGGTAGACATAAAGTATTAACAGTTGATGAAAGAGAAAAAGTTGTTTATGAAATAGTTACTGCTATGGATGCTATGAGAAAGACTCGTACAGGGGCATTAATAGTTATTGAAAGAGATAATAGCTTAAATGACTATATAGAAAAATCAAAAAAAATATATGCAGATATATCAAGTGAGTTATTAGTAACAATTTTCTTCCCAAATAACCCATTACATGATGGTGGATTAATTATACAAGGAGATAAAATAACTAGTGCAAGAGCAGTATTTCCAACTAGTGATAGTGTAAAAATTAGTAAGAGACTTGGAACACGTCATAGAGCAGCATTAGGAATATCTGAATTAACAGATTGTATATCATTAGTAGTATCAGAAGAAACTGGTAGATTGTCATGTGCTATTGGTGGAGAATTACATTATAATTTATCTATAGATGAATTAAAACTATTACTTTTAAATGAACTAAAGCCTAAGAAAAGTGTTTTAATTGATGAAGATGAAGAGGAGGAGGAAAGTGCTAATGAAGAAGAAAGATAGTATTTTCAAAAAAATAGCAAAATCCTTCGATAAACATATCGTATTGCCAATAACTCGTGTAGTATTAAAAATAACTAGATATTTTGATAAATCAAGTCATAGATTAGAAGCATTACTAGCAAAACAAACTACATTGTTATTTTTATCATTAATATTGGCAATTGGATTATTTGTAGTTGTAGATCAAAAACTATTGGTATTTAATAATAGTAGTGCAGAAATGTTTAAAAATCAAAAAGTAGAAGTATTATATAATGAAGAAAGATTTGTGCTAGAGGGTGTACCAGAAACAGTAGATATTACTTTAATAGGTAGTAAAGTGGACTTATACATAGCTAAACAATCTGCATCAAAACATAGTGTTAAAATAGATTTAACAGATATAAAAGAACCAGGAACATATAAAGTGGATTTAAATTATGATAGTGGACAATTAAGAACTATTGAGTCTAGTGTTAATCCATCTCAAGCTAATGTTATAGTTTATTTAAAAGAATCAGAAAATAGAACATTATCATATAATGTAATAAATGCAGATCATCTAGATAATACTGTAGATATAGAAAAAGTTGCATTAAATCTTGATCAAGTTGTTATAAGTGGAGCTAGATATAAACTAGAACAAGTAGCAACTGTAGAAGCATTAATTGATGTAGATAAATTACCTTCTACAGCAGTTGGAACACAAACATTAGATGATATAACTTTACGTGCATATGATTCAACAGGAAATATAGTTGATGTTGAAATAAATCATTCAGCTAAAATTACAGCAGATGTAACACTTAGTTCTTCATCTAAAGAAATACCACTAAATTTAGTATTAAAAAATGAAATGCCATTTGGAAAAGCAATTAGTGCTTATACATTAAGTAAAGATTCAGTAGTTGCATATGGTTCAGAGGAAACATTAGAAGCATTATCCACAACAGGAATAGATATAGAAGTAGATGCAAGTATATTAGATAATAATTATTCTACAACAATAGATGTTCCAAAACCAGCTGGAATAAAAAAATTAGATACTAATCGTGTTGATTTAAATGTAACTGTTGTACCAAGTGTAGAAGATTCAAAATATAATAAAGAAGTTACACTAGAGGCATTAGGAGTAACAAATGAATATACTGCTGGTGCCGTAGATGAACAAAATTCTAAAATACTTGTAAGTCCTAAATGTGCAGAAAATATTTGTAAGGCACTTACAGTAGCAGATATACAAGTATACGTTGATGTTTCATCTATAATAAAAAATGGCCCTGGAGTTTATGAGTTACCAGTTCAAGTAAAACCAAAAACAACAAATGCAAGGTTATCAACATTTACAGTAAATCCAGAAAAGGTAAAAATTGAATTATCAAAGAAAAATTAGATATTTACATAATTGTAAATGTCTTTTTTTGTTCTAAATATAATATATTTAAATATACTTAATTGAAAAGAGGTATATATGAAAAAATATTTATTTATATTATTATGTCTTCTACTAATTGGTTGTGGTAAAAATAAAGATAAAGATGTATTAAAAAATATTAAAAAGAAAGCTGATAGTTTTGAATCCTATAATATTGTAGGTGAATTAAATATGTATAATGGTGAAAATAAGTATACATATGATGTTGATGTAAAATATAAAAGAGATTCACTTTATAGAGTAAGTTTAATTAATAAGGTAAATGACCACGAACAGATAATTCTTAGAAATGATGATGGAGTATATGTACTTACACCATCATTAAATAAAAGTTTTAAATTCCAAAGTGATTGGCCATATAATAATTCTCAGGTATATATACTTGAGAGAATATTAAGCGATATAGATAATGATTCAGAAAAAACATATGAAAATAAAGATGGAATGCATGTATTTACAACAAAAGTTGAATATTCTACTAATAATGAATTAGTTAATCAAAAAGTATATTTTGATAATGATTATAAATTAAAAAAAGTAGAGGTATTTAATACCAAAGAAGAAGTAGTAATGGATTTTACGGTTAATAAATTTGATGAAAATGGCAAGATAGATGAAGAAATTTTTAAATTAAATAGTAATATGGATAGTAAAGAAAATACTAAAAATGTTTCTAAGACTATTGAAGATATAGTTTATCCCATGTACTTACCTGCTAATACATATTTAACATCACAAGATAGAATTGATACATATGATGGTCAAAGAGTAATACTAACATTTGGTGGAGATAAAAACTTTACTTTAATTGAGGAAACTGTTACTGTTAGTAAAGATATGAATGTTGACCTTACATATGGTGAACCAGAATTAATTATTGATACAGTAGGCTCAGTTGATGATTATACTATTAATTGGGTAAGTGATAATATTGAATATTCATTAGTCTCAGATAGTTTGGATAAAGATGAATTAATAAGTGTCGCTAAGTCTATAAGTTCATCATCAATAACAAAATAGTGTTGAAAAATAAGCTTTATATGATATAATGAAGTTGGTGATATCATGAAAAAAGCAAAATTAAAAAAACAAGTGACAGAAAAAGATAAAACTAAGGTACAAGAAAAATTTAATATTAAAACCAAAATAATTACTGCAATATTAATGTTAGCTTTATTAGTAGGATTTTACTTTTTGACAGTTAAAATACTTGATAATAGAAAACCAGATACTTCAGATATTGAAGATAATGTAGATGTTCGTAAATCTAACGATATAGATTATTCGGATGTAGAAAATATGGTAGCATCTTCATATTATTTATTACTTAACAAAGCAGATGACTCATCTAATGATGAATATGATGCATATATAAATAGTTTGAAAATGATTGGATATCCAATTGAATTTTATTACATAGATTTATCTAAAGATGTTAATAAAGAGGTATTATCTGATAAAGAGCAAATAAAAAATTTAAAAGATTTGAAAGTTAAAGATACAACATTAATTTATATAGAAGATGGAAAAATTAAAGATACATATGTTGGAAGTTCTAAAATAATAGAATATTTATCTTCATTCTTTACTACAGAAGATAGTAATGAAACTAGTAATGAGACTAGTACAAGTAATAAAGAAAATAGTAATAAACAAGAAGAAAATAAATCTAATAGTAATTCAAAATAAAGTTCATGAAATAATGAACTTTTTTTGTGCATAATAAAAATGGTGAATAATATGGAATTATTTATGTTATGTATTAAAATATTTTTTGTAAGAATAATTGATGTATCACTTGGTACTATTAGGACGGTATTTACAGTTAAAGGTAAAAACTTAGCAGCATCTATTATAGGATTTGTTGAAGTTTTTATTTGGTTTATAATAGTAAAAGATGCTTTAAATAGTATGAATAATAGTATTTTTATAGCACTTTCATATGCTCTTGGATTTTCAACCGGAACATATGTAGGAGGTATACTTGCTAATTTCTTTACAAAACATAGTACAATTAGTGTACAAATAGTAATTAGTAAGGAAAATGAAAAATTAATAGATGTATTACATAATAATGGGTATGCATTATCTGTAGTAAATGTTAAGGGATATAAAGATAATAATAGATTATTAATATTTATGGAAATACAGGCTTTTAGATTGTCTAATTTAAGAAAAATAGTTAACACAATAGATCCAAAAGCATTTATTGTTGTAAATGATTCAAAAGCAGTATATAACGGATATTTTTCTAGTAATTTAAAATAAATATATGTCATAAAATATAATAGGTGATATATGTGCTACTATTTATAAAAGGTTTTATTATTGGATTAGGAAAAATAATTCCTGGAGTAAGTGGTAGTTTAATAGCTATTAGATTAAATATATATGAAGATTTGATTAATTCTATAAATCATTTTTTTAATAATATTATAAAAAATAGTTTATTTCTATTTAAAATATGTGTAGGTATAATAATATCTATAATAATTGGAAGTAATATTATTACATATTTATTAAATTCATTTTATTATCCAACAATGATTATATTTTTGATATTAATACTAACAGGTATACCATCTATATTAAAACAAACTAATAAATATTTAATAGCTTTTATAGCACTTATATTTTATTTATTATTAATGTTTTTACCTAAATTAGAATTATTTAACAGTTATTACTTTATGGGATTTTTAGAATCGTTTTCTACAATTATACCGGGTATAAGTGGTACAGCACTTTTTATGTCATTTGGAATATATGATGAACTATTAAGTTTATTTTCTAATATTTATAATTTTGAATTAAATAAATTAATACCATTTGGTATAGGAGTAATAATAGGTGGATTAATAATTATTAGATTTATAGATTATTGTTTTAATAAATATAGAAAAGAGACTTACGGAGTAATTTTAGGTTTACTTATTGGTAGTATAATTTTAATGATAGTTCAAATAATAAATTAAAATAACCTATAAGATTTCTTATAGGCTATTTTATGTTAAAAAATAATATTTTATTATAAGTGGGTGCTAAATAAATTGTCATAAACATACAACTATTTAATATAATTATCATTATACTCAATACAATATAGGCAATTCTTTTTTCTTTATTACTTTTAATAGCATTTCTAACAAATATATATAGTAAGTACATGAAAGATAAAAATAGACATACAACTACAAAAGCTATTATTATATTTGTAATTATAGACATTTTCTTTAGAAAAAATGTAGTAGGTATATATTTTCTTAGAATTTTAATAATTTGATAAATTATAGTATTATTTATAATTAATTCAAGTAGTACTAATATGAATAAGAATATATTAGAAAAGTATTTATATACTTTATTATTTGTATTAATTGTGTTAATTCCATATAAAAGAATAATATCATATAGGAAGTGTAAAGAGTATAAATATGCACCATTATTTCCATATATAATATGGAAAATTGTATTAAATAGTAATGTTATTATTAGACCAATATTAATTAAAGTATATTTTTTAAACTTTATATTTTTTATAATTCCAACTATAGTTTGAATAAGTATTATAAGTGCTACAACAAAATTAATTATTGATATTCCTTTAAATTCAATTGTATCATTAACATATTTTTTTATAGTAGTATCACTACCAATTATTATATTAAAATAATCATCAGTAGCAACTTTTTTAACTCTATTAATAAATGGTATATCATATATATAATTTTTTTCATAACTATATTCATAGTATGCATTTGTTATAATTGGAGTATTGTGCCATACAATATTTTGAAAATAAGATAGACCAATTAAAGATACACCAACTAAAATAGTTGTTATAGATATCTTAGAAAAAGTAAATTTTTTACTTATAAATAAAATAAATATAGCTATAATATATACAATAAAGTTAGTAACAATAATTGACATATTCATTAGTCCAAGTATTCCTAATATAATGTAGTCATATTTTGTAATTTTTTCATTTGAATTTAATTTAAGTGCTACAAAATACCATAATAATATTAAGAATAAAGCAGATATATTATATAGTTCAATAGTTGATGTAAATATAATATTAGAAAATGAAAGAATAAATATTATAGTTATTAAAACTTTTTTTACTGTGTTGGTATTATAGATTGATAAAAATTTATATATAAAATATACACTAATTGAACTAACTAATGATGATAACATTACTAAAGTACAAGGTTTAGATAGAAAAATAGCTTTTAAAATAAAATATATTGGTTGCATTAATAATACAAATAATGGATGTACATTAATTCTATAATGATTTTTTAATGGATCTGTAATATCTTGAATTACTCTTGCAGTGTCTGAATCAAATATAAGGTCGTAGCAATTTGAAAAATCAAATCCTATTGTTAGTACGAAACCATATATAAAGTATATTATAAATGCTAATATTCCAATAAGTAATGCAACTTTATTATCTTTTTTCTTTCTTATATAATCACAATCCCATGTTGATACAGAACCTTTATTAACATAAAATGAATTTTGAGATATCGATACTAAAGGTAAATCGTTTAATGAATCTGAATAAAAATTTTTTATCTTATAATTTTTTTCTTTTTTATTAAGTAAATTTATTTTTTCATAACCTTTGCAATTATTCCCTGTAATTTTACCTTTTTTATCCATTTTTGTACCTATTAATTTAATATTTTTATACTTAGATAGATATTCTTTTAAAAGGAATTCAGGTGATGCACTAATAACATAAGTTTGTTTTTTTTCTTCCATATTTTTAATAAAAAAGTTATTTATTTTGTGACTATTTTTTTCCCAAAATAGATCAACCATTTTATCTACATCTATATTACTAATAATTTCAAAACAAGTTTCTTTGAATTTTTTTAAACTTATTATTTTAAAAATATATAAAATAAAAAAAATAAATATCTTAGGTAAATGTAGTATTAATTTTTTATTAGTTTTTATACAATACTTTATAAAGTCAAAAGATGAATCACCATTATATATTGTTCCATCAAAATCGTATACGTCTATTTCATTCATGAAATCACTCCTATGCGGTATAAACTAATTATAACACAAAAAAAGATGTTAAACATCTATATCGTTATCATCTTTTTTATTGCCTTTATTTATAAGTGTAAGAATTGATATACCAATAATAACTACTCCAAATCCAGCAAAAACAAAACCTATATCATGTTGAAATATTATACCTATTAGTATTGCTATTAATATAAGAGTTGAGCCAATTATTATTCCATATTTACCGTTAAATTTTTTCATATTATCAACTCCTATATTACCTTGAATCTTTGTGTAGGTCTATGTATGCTGTATGTTTTGGTTTTCTTTTTTCAACAGGAAGAGTTTCTTCCCAACACTTTCCATTCCATTTTTTTAAGCAATTTGGTCCATACCATTCCTTTAATATTTTTTCTATGTTGTTATATGAATAATATTTTCTACCTTCAAATTCATATTCTTTAAATGGAAATACGTCTTTTTTTAAAAATACAGGTTCATGCATAAACTTTTCCCAAGGAACAGATATTGGTTGAGATACTAATTTACTATTTTTATATTTTCTTGAATATTTATCAGAATACCATCTTATAAATTTAGAAAATGCTACATGAGGTATATGTAAGTTATCAACTAAAACATAAAAAGGCATTAAAATTTTAATAAATGTTCTATTTAATTCATCAATAAATTTATTATCACATATATTATCATATATTATAGCATCTACAAATATACCATTACCACTTTTACATCTATTTTTAAGTAAGAAATTAACTTCTTCAATATATGTACCTTTTTTTCTAATTTTCATAGTTGGTCCGTTTATTACATTAAATTTTTTATCGTTTTCAAAACATTGAAAATAAAATTTATCACTTAAGTCTTTATTTAGTGCATCAATAAATTTATTCCAATCTTCTTTTACAATACATATATCTATATCATCATCCCATGGAATAAATCCTTTATAATTAACGATACCTAGGGCAGAACCAGCAATAAGTGCATAATGTATATTGTTTTTTACACAAACTCTGTGAATTTCATCCATTATTTCTAGAACTTCAAGTTGTAAATCTCTAACAGTTATTTTAGTTCCATCTTTATTTTCTTGTATAATGTATTCTTCTTTTTGTGTAATACAATCTTTATTATCCATATTAATCACTTCATACTAATTGTACTAAAAAAAACTTAAATAATCAATATATCTTATGCTAGGTATTTTGTTTACACCATTTGATTTATATTGAATATCCTATAGCAGAAAGGGTGGAATAATATGTGTAATAATGATAATGATTCATGCAAACAAATTGCAGAGATACTTGCAATAATAAGTGTACTTCAACAAAATGCATGTAATTCTGATACTTGTTTAGACACATGTGATCGTGGGTTTTTAGGTTGTGGTTCTAATTCTTTAACATGTAATACAAGACCCATAATGTTATATTTATGTAATGGACAGTCACTTAGTTTACCTATTGAAAAAGATAGTACTGATTGCTCAGGTGAAGGATGTTCAAATGTATTCCGTGTAGAAAAATTAGATGGATGTTGCTGTACATTTAGAGTTTTAGCACCTAATACAGAAGGTGGTTATTCAGCAACAAACTCATTTTTTACAATCAACTTACATTGTGTATGTTGTGTTCGTTGCTTGTCAGATACTTATGTTGAATGTATATAAAAAACGAGATATCTCGTTTTTTATTTTATTATTTTAAGTGATTTAATATCATCAATTTTTATTACAGAATTATTAATTGTAATTATATGATCTTGAGTTCTGCCAATTATTTTTGTTGTCATACTATCATTTTCTGTTATTATTTCAACATCTTGTCTATAAATATGATTTTCTTTAAATAATTCATTTATTACTTTTCTTGGAGATTCTACTTTCTCTTGATTTGCATGTGCTACACGTAAATTATTGTTTTCTTTTACAGTACCTCTATAAATTCTTGGTAATTCATTTTTCATTAAATCAATCCTTTCACATAATAATATGCATTAACATATAATAAAATGAGGTGAATTATGTATAAAATTTATGAAGTATCTAAGGGGGATACATTAGAAAGTATTGCAAAAAAATTTAATACAACAGTAAGTAATTTACAAGATATAAATGATAAAGATTATATAGTTTTGGGTGAGTTAATTATTGTACCAAATAATACAAAACGTGAATGGTTTGATATATATACAGTACAAAAAGGAGATAGTCTTTATAAAATAGCAAAAGAATATAATATTAGTTTAGAAGATTTACTTAGTATAAATGGTTTAGATAAAGAAAATTATATATATCCAGGACAAGAAATAATAGTTCCAAAAAAGGATGTAAATATAATAGTTACTAGGGAATTAGAAACTATAGATAGTGCAAGTCAAAGATTAGGATTAGATAACAATGAGTTAGTTTATCAAAATGATAAAATATATCTAATGCCAGAACAATTATTAATTAGAAGAAAATAATTATTTATCAAAGAAAGATATTTATTTTTAATAAAACTTTCTTTTTTTATGTGTTAAAAAATTTACTTTTTTCTCTTCATATTATATAATCTTAATAGGTGATAACATGGAAGATGAAATAAAAGAACAAGAAACAAATGATAGCAAATTAGATTTTACTAATTTAAGTATAATAAAGATGTATGGAGAAGATTTAACTGCAAAAGAGTATATTACAAATCCAGCTATAGCACGTGATGATGAAGTGCAGAAGATGACAATTATTTTGCTTACACCTGAAAAGTCTGCATTATTAGTGGGTAAACCAGGTATAGGAAAAACTTCTATTGTAGAGGGATTAGCATATAGAATTATCAATAATAATGTTCCAGATAGGTTAAAAGGGTATAGAGTAATTAAGCTTAATTCATCGTCATTACTTGGAAAAATAAAATATAATGGTAAAGAAGAAATGGTTATTACTGTACTTGTTGAAGAATTAAAAAATATGGAAAAAACTATATTATTTATAGATGAAATACATACTTTAATTGGAAGTAAGGACGGAGGACCTATGGATTTAGCAAATATTTTAAAGCCAGCTATTGATAGAGGATTAGTTAAATTAATAGGTGCAACTACCGATATAGAATATAATACTTATGTAGTAAGAGATAGAGCTTTTTTAAGAAGATTTGATAGAGTAGATGTTTATGAACAGGATATTCCAACAACAATACAAGTTCTTATGAAAACTCTTCCAAAAATTGAGCATCAAACAGGTATAAAATTTAAATATAATGAGTATATTACTGAATTGTTAATAAGCTCTATTGTTGAAGCTACTAGCGAATTTAAACGTGTTTATGGGTTAGGCGCAATGTATCCAGATATAGCTTTTTCAGTATTAACTGCAGCTTTTTCTCATGCATTGTATCAAAATAAACCATATGTAGAAATGATAGATGTTTATAATGCTATAAAAAATAGTAAACGTATTTACCCTGATTCTAGGGTAAAAGATTTAGCTTTGTTTAGAGAAAAATTTAAGGAAGTTGCATTGGATGATAAAATTGAGATACCTGTTGTAACAATTGAAGAAATTCAAGAACCAGAGGAGTTTTAATTGGAAATTTATTAATACTATGATATAATTATTATGAGGTGATAACATGAGTGATGTACCTGCTAAAAATTACATAATTCTTGCTGTACTTGCAATAGGAGTTGTTGCTATCTGCTTAATCTTTAATAATGTCTATAAAAATAGTAATAGCAAAGTATATGAATCTGTTGTAAAAGATGTAGTAAATAAAATTAAGCGTGAAGATTTAGAAAATTATTTACAAGAAAATCCAGATGTTGTTATATACATATATGATGAGACTGAAAAAAAGGGTAGAGAAGCAGATAAAATATTTAAAAATTTAATTGTAGATAATGGAATTCAGCAATATGTTGTATATATAGATAAAGATGAGGATGTTATAAAAAAATATGACTTGTCTTCGAATAGTCCGATTTTTATTGCTTATCAAGGTGGAGCTATAACTGAGATTTTAAATAAGAATAGCTATACTTCTGATGAAATACATAGTTTCTTGGTAAGAAATAAGGTGATTGAAAGTGATTAATATAGTATTATATGAACCAGAAATTCCACAAAATACAGGAAATATAATGCGTACTTGTGCTGGAACAGGAGCTAAACTTCATTTGATTAAGCCTTTAGGCTTTTCTTTGTCTGAGAATGCTATTAAGCGTAGTGGTGTAAATTATATTGAAAATTGTGATTATACTGTATATGAAAATTGGAAAGATTTTTTAAGTAAAAATAATGGCGATTTTTATTATTACACAAGATATGCTAATAAGCCACATAGTGATTTTGATTATTCGAATAAAGATAAGGAAATATATTTAGTCTTTGGAAAAGAAAGTACTGGTATTCCAAAAGAAATTTTAAAAGAAAATTTAAGCAAATGTGCTAGAATACCTACTAATTCTAATATAAGAGCATTAAACTTATCTAATTGTGTAGCACTTGTTCTATATGAAGTTTTAAGACAACAAGATTATCCTAATTTATTAAAAAAAGAGCCTTTTAAAGGAGAAGATTATTTGTTAAAGTAAAACTGCACCGTAGTTAGTGCAGTTTTTTAATATTTTAATTTCCTTTATTACTTGAAATTTCAATTATTTTATTAATATCATCATCTTTAGCACTTATATTTTTATGCTTTTCATGACATTTTACGCATTCATATATAATTTTATAAGTATTTTTAAATTTTTCTATATCAATAGGTTTTAATAGTCCCTTACAGTCATTTAATCTATCTCCGGGATTTATGTCAACGTGTTTAGAATATAAACAGTATGGACAATGATCTCTAGCTGTGTAATTTAATTTTTCTACTTTTTTTCCGCAGTTTTCACATATAAAATTTTCATCAATCATATTAAATTTTTTCAAGTAAATCACCTGTTAAATTGTATCATAAATATGTTATAATGTTAAGGGTGGTGTTATGGAAAACTTTTATGATGTAGTTATTATAGGTGCAGGCCCAGCAGGATTGTTTAGCGCTTATGAGTTAATTAAAAATAATAAAAATTTAAAAATTTTAATTTTAGATAGGGGTAAAAAGGTAGAAAATAGATGTTGCCCTATGAATAAGAATAAAGTAACATGTGCTAATTGCGAACCATGTAATATATTAAGTGGCTATGGTGGAGCAGGTACATTTTCTGATGGCAAACTTAATTTTATTCCAAAGTTAGGTAAGTCGGATTTGTTTAAATATATGGGTCAAGAGGAAGCATATAATTTAATAGATTATACTGAAAAAGTTTTTAATAAGTTTAATATGGATAGTGATATATATCCAAGTAATATGTCTGAGGCAGAAGAAATTAAAAAAAGAGTTGCACTTACAGGAGCAAGATTACTCTTAATAAAACAAAAACATTTAGGTAGTGACCATTTACCAGAGTATATTAAAGGGGTATGTGAATTTTTATCTAAAAAAGGTGTTGAACTTTTAGAAAATGCTAATGTTGTTGATATTATAAGTGGGTCAGCTGATAAACATACTATAGTATATATGAACAAGAAAAAAGAAAATAAAGTTGTTTGTAAAAATGTTATTGTAGCACCTGGAAGGACTGGTGCTAAATGGGTTCAAGAATTGGCAGATAAATATAAAATTCCATATTTATCACAGAGTATTGAAATAGGTGTACGTGTAGAAGTAAGAAAAGAAATATTAGAGGATTTGTGTAGTATAATATATGATCCTACAATATTTATTAAAACAGATACATATGGCGATGAGATAAGAACATTTTGTACAAATCCAGGTGGATTTGTAGCAAAAGAAAATTATTATGGATATATTTGCGTTAATGGACATGCATTAAAAGATAAAAAGTCTATGAATAGTAATTTTGCTTTTATAAGTAAAGTAAATTTAACAGAGCCTGTAACAAATACTAGACAATATGGAGAAAGTATTGCTAGAATAGCGAATGTATTAGGTGATGGTAAGCCAATAATTCAGTCATTAAAGGATTTAAAATCTGGAAGAAGAAGTGAATGGCATAGAATTAATAAAGGTTTTATTGAACCAACGTTAAAAGATTGTGTTGCTGGAGATTTAGCTTTAGTATTGCCACACAGAATTGTGTTAAATATTTTAGAAGGCTTAGATAAGTTAAATAAAATTATACCTGGAGTTGCTAATGATGAAACATTACTATATGGACCAGAAATAAAATTTTTTAGTAATGAGATAGAAACTAATGATAAATTTAAGTTAAATAATTATAATATTTATTTTGTAGGAGATGGTTCAGGTAAAGCTGGAAATATCGTAACTGCAGCTGCTACTGGAATAGTTGCTGCAAGAGATATATTAAACAATTGTTGTTAATATTTACTATATTAGTGTATGAGTGGTGGTGATATTATGGACGATATGGAACAATCTGATAATAAGTTTAAGTTTACTGAGGTAATGTTCATTGTATTTATAACATCTATATTTAGTGTATTTGCTGGAATATCTTATGGAAAGATTAAGTATTCAAATTCAGTTAATATAAATAATTTTTCAAATGATGAAAAAAGCACAGAATTAGAAAATTTTATAAAACAGTATAAGTATATAATAGCTAATTATTATGATTCAGATAAAATAGATGAGAAGGAATTATTAAAGATTGCTTTAGAAAGTATTTTAAATGAGTTAGGAATTAGTGATGAATATTCTAAATATATGGAGCAAGATGAATATGATCAATTAAACATAAATTTAGATGGTGAATATGAGGGTATAGGAATTAGTGTATATAAAGATGATGAGAGTGGATATTTTGTAATTTCTGACATACTAGAGAATTCTCCAGCATCTAAGAGTGATATAAAAAAGGAAGATTATGTTATCTCTATTGATGGAAAATTAACAAAGGATATGGAAACTAGTGAGTTTAGTAAGTATGTTATTGATAGCAAAGATAAGAATTTTGTTTTAAAGTTAAAACGTGGTGATGATGAGTTTAATATTAATCTTACTAAAGAAAAAATAGATTTGAAGTCTGTAGATTCAAAAATAATTGAGCGTGGAGACTTAAAAATTGGATATATTTCTATGAGTATCTTTGCATCTAATACATATGAACAGTTTAAGAAAAATTTGTCTAGTCTTGAAGAACAAAATATTGATTGTTTGATTATAGATTTGCGTGATAATACTGGTGGGCATCTTTCTCAAGTAACTAAAATAATAAGTTTATTTGTTGAAAAGAAAAAAGTGATTTATCAATTACAAAAGGATGATAAGAAAGTTAAATACTATTCAACTGGGTTATCAGATAAAGATTATCCTATAGTTTTTTTAGGAAATGAATTAACTGCATCTGCTTCAGAAGTATTTATAATGAGTTTAAAAGAAAATCTAGGAGCTAAATTAATTGGTACTAAGACATATGGAAAAGGTACAGTTCAAGAGTTAGTCGATTTAACTAATGGAGATCAGTATAAATTAACAACTAAGAAATGGTTATCTCCAAATGGAGTTTGGATAAATGATACAAAAGGTATAAAACCAGATGTAGAAGTTCGAATGGAGGATGAGTACTATATTAATCCATCTGAAAAGACTGATAATCAGTTAGAATCTGCGATAAAGTATTGTGAAAGTTTAAAGAAAAAATAAGATTGAGCTATTCTATTAAAAGCTCAATTTTTATTGCAGTAATATAAGATTACGTGATATAATCTTAAGTTTGACAGTTGTAGAATGCAAAAAATCTCATTAGCCCTTATAAATAAAGGGAGAAATGAGAC